>JBPCMM010000234.1:0-9889 GCA_051002255.1 Pyrinomonadaceae bacterium | reverse complement strand
CCATCCCGGTACAGATTGCACTAACTGAGCACATTTATTAAAGTGTCGCCATCTCATCTGCGCAAAGTCGCTGGTAGCATCAGGAGGCGTCATGAATTCGCCTGAACCGCAACGGATGCTTTTGCATTACCGATTGGTAAGCAAGCTTGACAGTGGTGGCATGGGTGAGGTCTACAAGGCCGAGGACACCCGGCTCGGGCGCACTGTGGCTATCAAACTTCTGCTGGCTGCTGTCAATCAGGAACCCAAAGCCCGGCGCCGCTTTCTTCAGGAGGCACAATCAGCTTCCGCCCTCAATCATCCAAACATCGTAACCATTTACGCCATTGAAGAGGCTGACGGCCTCGATTTCATCGTGATGGAGTTTGTGGAAGGGCAGAATCTTAAAAGCCTGATCCACGGCCACGGGGCACTGCCTCTCACGCGGCTGCTTGATATCGGGATCCAGACGGCTGATGCGCTTGAATCGGCGCACGAAATCAACCTCATTCACCGCGACATCAAGTCGGCGAACATTCTGATCACTCCGCGCGGCCAGGCAAAGGTGCTTGATTTCGGACTGGCAAAATTGATTCGCACGGTCGCCGATGGGGTCGATCAAGACGCGCCCACGCTGACGAACCTGACTGACGAAGGAACTGTGCTGGGCACCGCGGCCTATATGTCTCCGGAGCAAACCCGCGGACAAGTCCTCGACGCACGTTCTGATATCTTTTCGCTTGGCTGTGTCCTTTATGAGGCGGCCACACGATCGCTACCCTTTGCTGGTCCCAGCATGCTCGCCATCATGCACGACATTGCGACAACCGATCCGACGTCACCCAGCCGCGTCAGACCGGAACTGCCGCGTGAGTTCGATTTGATCCTCGAACGGGCGCTAGCTAAAGACAAAGAGAGACGTTATTCGTCCGCGGCGGAGCTGGCCCAGGCCTTGAGGAGCTTGCGTGCAACCTTCACTGGGGAGTGGCTGGGCAGCCCGATCGTCTACGACAAGGATTTGGTCGAGCCTGCCGCTCCATTTGTAGGCAGAGGTCCGGAATTAAGCAGGCTGGAGGGGTTTCTGCAGCAGGCAATTGACGGCAGTGGTCGCGTAGTGTTCATCAGCGGCGAACCGGGTATTGGTAAGACTTCGCTTTCAGACGAATTTCTGCGCCGCGCCCGCGCACGCTTTCCGGGTTTGTCAGTTTCTCGCGGACGTTGCGCCGAGCAGTATGGCACCGGCGAAGCCTATCTGCCGTTTCTGGACGCCATAGGCGGATTGTTGGAGGGACCGGCGCGTGACCGACTAGCGGCGGTAATGCGAACCTCGGCGCCTACGTGGTGCTCGCAGTTGCCAGTAGCCTTCGCCTCCACTGGCGCTATGGAGAAGTTGCAACAGGAAACGATTGGCGCGACTAAGGAACGGATGATGCGCGAAATGGGAGATGCGCTCGGTATCTTTGCCGCCACCTCCCCGGTGGTCTTACTGCTCGAAGACTTGCACTGGGCCGACCCCTCCAGCGTCGACCTGCTGCGGCATTTGTGCCAACGCATCGGCACCCAACGTCTGTTGATCGCCGGCACGTTCAGACCCGAAGACATTGAACGGAGCAATCATCCGCTCAAGAACTACAAAGCGGAGATGCAAGCGCACAAGTTGTGTGAGGAGATCGCGCTCGATTCGCTCAGTCCCGGCCATATTCAGGATTACCTGAACGCGACGTTTGCGCCGCACACTTTTCCGCCCGAGTTTGCTGCACACATTCACGATAAGACCGAAGGGCACCCGCTGTTTGCCACGAGCCTTTTGCAGTTTCTGAACGAACGTGGCGACATTGCGAAAATAAACGAACACTGGTCCTTGAACCGGCCTCTCTCAGAGTTGGAGCTAGAGGCGCCGGAAAGCGTGCGCAGCATGATCGGCAAGAAGGTGGACTCGCTGGGAGAAGAAGAGCGCCGCGCTTTGCAGTATGCGAGTGTCGAAGGGCAGGAGTTTCTGTCGACCATAGTTGCCAGTTTGCTTGGTATCGACGAAGTTGATCTGGAGGAGCTGCTCGCGCGACTCGAGAAAACTCACCGACTGATCGTGACGAGGGGAGAAGAAGAATTGCCTGACGGGTCGCTCGCGACGCGCTATCGCTTCGCTCACGCGCTCTACGAAAATTTTCTTTACGGCGGTCTGGTGACTAAACGAAGAACAATGCTGCACCGGCAGGCTGGCGAAGAATTGGCCCGGCACTACGGCAAGCGCGCTCCGCAGATCGCCACCCAACTCGCCTTGCATTTCGAACGCGGACGCGACTTTGCCCGGGCGGTAGAGTTTTTGATCCACGCGGGAGACAACGCGACCACGCTTTATGCGAACGCCGAAGCTGCCGATCATTACACCCGGGCCCTTACTTTGGCGGAGAAGCTGCCTGAGGAAGCGCAGGCTGAAACAATGGTGACCCTTTACGGGAAACGTGGCGCCACGAATATGGCGCTAAGCCGCTTTGGCGAATCCGTCGACGATTACGTAAGCATGCTCAAACATCAAGAGGATTCTGGCTCACCCGAGAAGCGGGCCGCCGGGCTCAACGCACTGGCGACGACGTTGTTCTTTTCTCACCGCCTGAAGGAGATGGAGGCCCGGGCCGATGAAGCGCTGGCCGCCGCCAAGCAGGCGGGAAGCGAAACGCTGCGGCTGGACACGATGTGCCTGATGGCGCTGAAGCATTTGGCTTACGGCGAACTGGCGCTCGGACGTCCCATCCTGGACGAGGTAATCGAGAGTGCCCGGGCCATCAATCACAATCCGGCGCTGGTATGGGGATTAACCTGGCGCGGTTGTCTCTATTTCTTCCAAACTGAATACGAGCGCGCCATCGAGTATGAGCAGGAAGCAAGACAACTCGCCTCCAGGTTGCGTGACGGATTTCTGCTCTTAACGTCTATGTTTTTTATCGGCCTCTCGAAGGCAAATCTCGGCTACATGTCCGAGGGTATTGCTACGCTCGAAGAGGCAATCGAGATGGGGGGGCGCAACGGTGATGGATTCTGGTTTCCGCGAATGCCAAATTGTATTGGCTGGATGCACCGCGAGCTGCAGGACTTTGAGGGCGCACTCAAGCATGATCAGGAAGGCTTGCGAGTTGCACGTCAGTATCACGTGCTTGAGGCAGAGGCAAATTCATTAATCAACCTTAGTATTGACCATACTCATGAAGGTAAAGCTGAGGAAACCATGTCCACGTTTGGCGAAATTCGCGACATCTTTAAGCGCGACGCCTGGTTCCGCTGGCGCTACAACATTCGCCTTGAAGCAGCAACTGCCTGGCATTGGCTGCGGCAAGGTGACCTGGAGCAGGCCGGAGAATTCGCTCAGCGACTCCTTGATACCGCGAACCAACATGAGGTGCATAAGTACATTGCCGAGGCCCACCGGCTGAGGGCGCAGATCGCAATTGCCGCAAGCGATCCGGCTACCGCGGAGGCGGAAATTGTTGATGCGCTTGACGAATTGCAACGCTATCCGGCGCCCCTAGTCGCCTGGAGGACCTATGCTGATCTTGGCCGCTTGCAATCAGAACGCGGGGACCTGACGGCTGCCCACTCGGCGTTCGCCCGATCTGCAAAGATTGTCAAGGCGTGTGCTGCAAACGTTGCCGATGATAATTTGCGCGCAACGTTTCTGAACTCCACGGCGGTGCGCGAAGTCATGGCCGGCGCAACGAGCTGAATTGCGGATTGCGGATTTCTGAGTCGCTCCCAAGCCAACACTTACTCTCACAACAAAGCACTACACGGTCCTAAAGTCTGCCGCGTCATCACACAAGCAGTTGAGCTCTTGCCTCCAGCCGCTGCCGCAAAATGCGAAAATCCGAAGTCCGAAATTCGAAACTCTGACACAGGTTAGGAAGGGCGTTTACCCCCGCCAGACTTTCGTTCGCGTGCCGTGTGATCTTGCGCACAGTCTTTACTGCAGCGGTTCAGATGACCAACTCTTTGATTGCGTTGACCTGTTACTGTCTTCTCTGGGGCTTGACGCGGGAAACTCGCCACGCATTTAATTCACTTGCAAATGGCTTACGTCGCAGCCACGGAAAGCGTCGATACGAGTGAGTTTCGGGAGGACTCTTGTCTGCTAGTTCAAAATCATCTTCGAAGTGGACCAGCGGGCCCGCGATCGTTTTATACGTCGCCACCGCTAAACTATTACTGCACCTCCTCACGGCAGGGCGTTATGGAATCTTTCGCGATGAACTTTATTACCTCGCCTGCGCCGAACACCTTGATTGGGGCTACGTGGACCAGCCGCCCGTCATCGCCCTAATCGCCTGGCTCGCTCGAAATATTTTTGGCAGCTCTCTGCTTGGCCTGAGGTTGTTGCCGGCGATTGCTGGCGCTGCGCTGGTTTGCATCACAGGCAAACTCGCACGCGAGATGGGTGGCCATCGTTTTGCGCAGGCGCTCTCCGCGCTTGCCACTCTCGCCGCTCCTATCTTTCTTCTGTTCCATCATTGGTTGACGATGAACGCGTTTGAGCCGCTCATATGGATGGGCGCCGTTTGCTGTGTTGTGCGCGCGATCAATACGGGCAAGGCGTGCTACTGGCTTTGGTTTGGTGTGATCATTGGCGTGGGACTTGAGACTAAGTATTCAGTAGTCTTCTTCGTGTTTGGTACGATGGTGGGTTTGATTCTAAGTAGGCATCGCCGTTTTTTGAAGAGTAAATGGATCTGGCTCGGCGCGCTCGCGGCCATCGTGATCTTTCTACCGAACCTGGTTTGGCTGGTGAAACACGACTTCCCTTTCCTGGAGTTGATGCGCAACATTCGCGAGAGCGGTCGCGACGTCGCGCGCGGTCCGGTCGCGTTTATCGCCGATCAGGCGCTGATCATGAATCCGATACTCTTCCCGCTGTGGGTCGGCGGCCTGCTTTGGCTGTTCTTTGGGAAACAAATAGGGGTCAAAGGGAAATGGGGAAAGGGGGAAAGGGCAAAGACGAATCAAGGCGAAGATGTCGAAGAAGATCGGGGTAACCGTGCAGAGGTCCAGGCTAATCACACCGCGGATCGAGGTCGCTACCGTATCTTTGGTTGGACTTACGTGGTGATGCTGGTGACGTTCATTGTCTTGAAGGGCAAGAATTACTATCTCGCCCCCGGGTATCCCATCCTCTTCGCCGCCGGCGCGATCGCGTTTGAACGACTCACGGTGAGGCAGCAGTTTCCCCGTTCCCCTTTTCTCCGGTTACCCATTTCCCCCTATTTACTCCGTTACGTTTGCGTCGCCCTCATCATCCTCGCCGGCGCCGCCCTCGCTCCTCTTACGCTGCCCATTCTCTCGCCTGAGACTTACATTCGCTATCAAGAGACACTCGGCTTCGAACCACCGAAAGCAGAGAACCAAAACACTGGGCCGCTACCGCAGCACTTCGCTGATGAGTTTGGCTGGGAGGAGATGACGGATGCGGTAGCGCAAGTCTACAACAGCCTCCCGCCTGACGAGCGCGCCGGGACCGCAATCTTCGCTAACAGCTACGGCCAGGCAGGCGCAATAGATTTCTTTGGTGCAAAGTATGGACTGCCGAAAGCCATCAGCAATCACCAAAACTACTGGTACTGGGGCCCGCGCAACTACACCGGCGCCATCGTGATCGTATTAGGCAGCGACGGCGAAGGCGACCCTGAGCATTTCAAAACTGTTGAATCAGTTGGCCGCACCTATCATTTCTACTCGCGCCGCGACGAACACTTCGAAATCTTTCTCTGCCGCGGCCTAAACCAAAACCTCCAAACCCTCTGGCCCAACATCAAGAACTGGGACTAACTACAGGCGGGCGGAGCAGGCGGCAGGCGGCACTGTTTTACACCGAAGGTGTTCGCGAATTGCATCCCAGGGTAACACCCTGGGAAGGAGCACGTTCTCGAATTGCGCGTACCCTATAAGGGTTTTTAGCGGTCCACAGACTACGCAGATTTCACAGATTTAAGACCCAATATCTCAAAATGAGTTCGGTGGCGTCACCTCTGTAAGCAGTCAGAGATGTGTTGTCTCTCCGGACTGCTATTTAAGTTCTTCTCTTAATCTGTCTAGTCTGCGCAATCTGTGGATAACCAACGACAAACTGGGGGGAACGATGAAATACTTATGTCTGGCCTACGGTGATGAGAAAGACTGGAAGGTATTGTCGAAGAGCGAGCAGGACGAGTTGCTCGCTCAGGACCAGGTGCTCATAGCGGGGAGACTTCGTGGCAGCCGTTAAAACAGCGCACTGTGCAGGCGCCGAACGGCAAGTGCCACTCGCCGGCTTTTCCCTTATTGAGGCCAAGGACCTGAACGAGGTCATCGAGCTGGTCTCGAAAACCCCGTGCGCACGCGCAGGCGGAGCGATCGAGGTGTGGCCCATCGCGGAAACATTGTAGGGGCGCCACTGGGCGCCCCGGAGCCGTCGTCTATTGCAGATTACACAGATTTCGCAGATTCAAAACCCATACATACAGTTAACTTGAGTGGGCTGACATCCAACTTCAGCCCACTGCATTAAGTTCTTTTCTGTGCAATCTGCGGCATCTGTGGATGTTGGTACATCTTCCGCGTGGCACTAATTCGGTGTCACTACTTCGTTTGCTTCTCGATCTGCGCGCGCAGGCGCTCCTCCTGTTCTCGGAGCTCGGGAGTGAATTCGGCACCGAAGTCCTCCGCTTCGAAGACCTGGCGAATCTCTATCTCAGCTTGCTCGCCCGTGGGATTGGGGCAACGCTTGACCCATTCGATCGCCTCTTCCAACGACTTCACCTTCCACAGCCAGAAGCCGGCGATCAGCTCCTTTGTCTCAGCGAACGGTCCGTCAATCACGGTCCGCTTCGCTCCAGAAAATCTGACGCGCTTGCCCTTCGAGCTCGGATGAAGTCCCTCGCCCGCGGCCATCACGCCGGCTTTCACCAACTCCTCGTTGAACTCTCCCATTTCGGTAAGAAGCTTCTCGTCCGGGAGAACGCCCGCCTCTGACTCCTTGTTGGCTTTGATAATGACCATAACTCGCATATTAATGTCTCCTTCTAATTTTTGATTCGGAGCCGAATTTCCGGAAGGTCTCGACCGGTGAAATCTGGCTCTCTACTTACCAGTCGAACGAGCGATAGGGAGATCGACAGCTTCAGTATCTTTTTTTTCGGGGGTACTATCCGCAGATTACGCTGATTACGCAGACCGTTAAGACTAAGACAGTACTTTGAGCTTAGAACTTTGATCTTTGTTTGGATTCGAGTCCTTGATCGGTCACTTCGAAGCTTAGACTCCAAAGACCAAAGGCCGAAGATCAAAGTACAAAGCTCAAAATACTGGAGTATCGCCGTTTATCTTTTCTAAGCCCTTAACAGTCTCTGTGAATCTGCGTAATCTGTGGATAAATGATCGTTCATCTGATCGACGGCACATACGAACTTTTTCGTCACTTCTACGGAATTCGACGCTTCAAGAAGATCGATCCCCCGTACGGCGCGGTGGCGGGCGTGCTTCGCACAGTTGCGAAGATGCTTGATGAGGGAGCGACTCATATTGGAGTCGCGACAGATCACGTCATCGAATCGTTCCGCAATGGTTTGTGGCCACATTACAAGACCGGCGACGGCATCGAGGCAGTCCTGCGCTCGCAGTTCGTTCCCCTCGAGGAGGCGCTGGCCGCGATGGGCGTCACCGTGTGGCCAATGATCGAACTCGAGGCCGACGATGCGCTCGCTTCCGCGGCCCACCTTGCGGCCCGGGATGAGCGAGTGGAGAAAGTGTGCATCTGGACGCCGGACAAAGATCTCGCGCAGTGCGTCGTCGGAGAGCGCGTGGTCCAAGTGGATGGGAGAAGGAACCTGATTCGCGATGCGAACGCTATCCGCGCCAAGTACGGTGTTGAGCCACCGTTCATCCCGGACTACCTCGCCCTAGTGGGCGACGCCGCGGATGGCTATCCGGGAATCGCGGGTTACGGACCCAAGACAGCTGCCCAACTCATAAACCGTTACGGGCGGCTCGAAGACTTCCCCCTCGAGATTCTCAGGGAGGATAGCCTCGCAAGCGCACTGCTCTTCAAGAACCTCGCGACGCTGCGAATTGACGCCCCACTCTTCGCCGATGTGGAGCAGTTGCGCTGGCGCGGTGCGACAGCTTCATTCCGGTCGGTGACGGAAAAGATCAGTGATGCGCGCTTGGCGACGCGCGTGCTGGATCTGGAGAAACGACTCTCAAATACGAGCGGCAAAAAATAAGTCGCTACTCGGTTAGTTTCTCCAATCCGTCAGCTCGCGCGCCCACGTCGCAGAAACCTCTCGCCCTCTCGCGAGGTCGTCCACTACGAGGATTAGCTGGTGGTTGTGGTCGCTGTAGAGGACTTCGATATTAACGCCG
Source organism: Pyrinomonadaceae bacterium (assembly GCA_051002255.1). Lineage (GTDB taxonomy): Bacteria > Acidobacteriota > Blastocatellia > Pyrinomonadales > Pyrinomonadaceae > PSRF01. The sequence continues at coordinate 1,528 of JBPCMM010000234.1, read as the reverse complement.
GCCTGGGCCATCCGGCGCGAGATCTTGCCAAGCTGACCCGGTTCGGCTTGATTCAGTCGTTGCACAAGGACGTCCCGTTCTTCAAGGACGCGAATGCCAGCCGCTTCGAGTGCCCGACGAGCAGCGCTTCCGTCCCCGAAGAGTAAGTGGGCGACACCAATGCCGTTTACGACGAAGGCGCCTCCGCCCTCGACGCTCACCCCGGCGCGGCCCAACGCCTCGCCCATCTCGGCCAGCGCGCCGGGTCGGTTCTCTAACTCAATGGTCAAGTTCATCATAGTGTCACCTCTGCCACCCCATGAATCATGCGCGTTGGACCGCCATACTGATGCCGAAGTGTTCGCGCAGCGCCTTCGCGTACTCCCGCTCGTCGGCCAACACTCGCTCTCGCCGCTCGCCGCCTTCTGTGGTCGTAATCAATCGCATTTCGCTGAGTGTCATACGGCCTCCCGGCGTTGCTCGCGTACAAACGCGCGCTCTAGTGAAGTGCGACTGGGGGGAGGTTTGGTGGTAGCGACACATCTCGGCATAGTCAGTGAACTGGTGCGGCTCCAAGGTGAAACTGTACTGCGGCTTCCAGTCGCCACTGTCTTCGCGCCGCACCAGAATAAGGTTAGCGCCGTCGGGAACGATCCGGTAAGAGCGCGCGGCCTGGGCCTGCTCGCCCCGCTCATCAAGCAGCAGCGGCTCGCGGAACGAATCGCCAAAGCCGACATCCACGAGCCAACGCTCCTCCAACACGACCATCAACGTCATGTGATCGAAGTCGGGACCATACCGCCCTTCCGTGTTCGCCACGCCGGCTGAGAGCATCGTCACGTCGAAACCCAGAGCGCGCAGCAACGCGGCGAACAGCCCGTTCAGTTCGTAACAGAAGCCGCCGCGCCGGCGATCGACGATCTTGGCGAACAACGCATCATCTGCAAGCACAATCGGCTGCCCCGCGTGAATGCTTAAATTCTCAAAAGGAACTGACAGCAGGTGCGCGACGTGCAACTCCCGCAAGGTCTGTGCGGTGGGAGCGAGCGAGCCCTGATAGTTGATTCGTCGCAAATAAGCATTGATGTCCAATCAACATTCCCCTTCAACAGGACAAACACAGTCAGCGCGGAACGCCCCCGGCGAAACTGCCGCCTGCGTCCTACTTTAACACGAGATAATCTGTGACGTGTCTTTCAATATGCGGTGCCCGGTTTGTTGATAGCCTTGAAAGTTTTAGGCGATTATTCATCCGTTTAGCGGCGGCGCGATCAGATCAAGCGACAACGAAGGTTTATATTTCAAAGGCATTGTTTCTCTTGCGAGCTGCTGGGGAAATCAAGCGGCGCGTTGTAAGTAACAACGCTGTCGAACAAGTAATAGGAGAGGAGGCGTCAGCCCAAGCCGCGCTTCAGCCGCCGGCGAGCCGTAGACCGCCCCTGTTTATTGTTATGATCGCCGAGGGATATCACTCGAAACGGTAAACAGCGCAAATGCTGCCGAGAGCACACCGCTATATGCGAGCGGATTTCGTAATGAACGAGCTGCG
>JBPCMM010000233.1:0-4868 GCA_051002255.1 Pyrinomonadaceae bacterium | reverse complement strand
TCTCAGTTAGTCCATAAACTGCCGCTGCCACAATTCCAGGTTGAGCAACTGAAAGACCTGGAGGTTGTAGTCTTCGCGCCCTGAAAGATTTCCTTTCACAATCCGCCTCACTTCGGCAGGTCGAAAGAGTCCGCGGCGTTTTACTGTCTCCTCAGACAGAAGGTCTTCAACCAACGGGCGCAGCGGGCCGCGCAGCCAGGAGCGAATCGGCGCTCCGAAACCGGCTTTCTTCCGCCACACAACTTCGTATGGCAAAAGTTTCTCGAGAGCTCGCTTCAGGGCGTATTTTCGTTTGAAGCCGTGGAGCTTCAGGCCGGGCGGCATGCGGGCGGCGAGTTCAATCATTTGCCGATTCAGGAAGGGCACCCGCACCTCAAGATTCGCAGCCATGGAAGTCTTGTCGGTAGTGATCAGATTCAAGCAAGGCAAGAACGTTTTTAGATCGACGTAGAGCAGACGGTTTAGCGGGGCCGCATTGGGCACACGAGCGAAGTAGCGACGATGTGCAGCATAGGCGTCCAGCTCGTGAGTCGCGGCACGGAGATGATCCGTGTAGAGCCGACGCTTCTCCTGATCGGTGAAATACGTGCCATAACCCAGATAACGATCCTCGAAATCGAGGGCGGCGCTGCGGGCAAATTTCTTTGCGTTGCGCAAAGGTGCGGTAAGTTTTCCCGGCAAGCCTCCCGGGAGCGCTCGCGCGAGAGTCTTCATCAGTGGCCGCCGCAAAAGCTGAGGCACCGGATCAAACGCCCCGGCAATCTTCATGGCGAGTTGGCGGGGATACCCTGCAAAGACTTCGTCGCCTCCCATTCCTGACAACATGACAGTCAATGTCTCTCGGGCGGCCTGGGAAATGAGGTAACTGGGAATGGCCATGTCTATGGCCGGCTCGTCCATGTGATAGACGAGTTTCGGGAGTAACTCTGCGACCGCGGGCTTGAGCATGATCTCGTGATAATCAGTGTCCAGATGCCTGTTGACCTGGCGCGCCCATCGGACATCATCTGGGATGATGTCGTAGCGAAGGTCCCCGCTCTCGATGCCTACAGTATAAGTTGCGATGCGCCGCCCGTTGCTGTGATTTTTCATCATGGCGACGATCGAGGAGGAGTCAATGCCGCCAGACAGAAATGATCCGAGTGGTACATCGGCCACCATTTCCATGTGGACCACCCGATCGAGCGTTTCCAGTACGCGTTCCTGCCACCAGGTTTCGCTCCGTCCTTCTTCAATCTCATCAAATGAAACATCCCACCACTCGTTGACTGCGATTTCATCGTCCCGAAATGTGAGCATGTGGGCCGGCGGAAGAGTCTTGATTCCACTAAACAACGTGTTGGGATCCGGGACCCAGAGGAAGGTCAGAAACTGGTGCAACCCTTCGATATCGACAGCGCGCTCTATGAGTCCGGTCGCCAGAATTGCTTTGACTTCCGACGCGAAGAGAAAAGAGCTTCCGCGGCCGTCCTTTGAGGGCAGATGGGCGTAGTAAAGCGGCTTAATGCCAACGTGGTCGCGGGCTAATGTCAGCGTTCGCTCTTGATTGTCCCAGACGGCGAACGCATACATGCCGTTCAAGTGAGGTAAGCAGCCTGTTCCCCATTCAGAAAACGCCGCCAGCAGGACTTCGGTGTCGGTGTACGTACGAAATTGGTGACCTTTAGATCTCAGCTCTTCACGCAGTTCACGGTAGTTGTAGATCTCGCCGTTGAACGTGATGACGTAGCGACCATCGGCAGATATCATCGGCTGATGACCGGCGTTGGAGATGTCTATGATGGCTAAACGGCGGTGGCCCAAACACGTGCGCCGTCCCGTTTCATCTAATGCTTCAGAAGTCCAGACGCCCTCATCGTCGCGGCCGCGATGCTCGATCGTCGCGAGCATGGGCCCCATGAACTTTTCCGGCTTGGCGGCAATTATTCCGGCAATACCACACATAGAAACAAAGCGGTGATAAAGTGAGCACGAAGTTGAGAGTTCAAGCTTTAGCTCACACGTACCGCCACCCACAACCTAAAGGTTGAACTCTCAACTTCTTGAATCGCCCATCACTTATCGCTGATCCCTGCAGATTGTCCGCTGCAAACTACCATAGGCCTTTTTGGGTTAATCACACCCTCGACCGATCCGGTTCTGAAGTAAGTCCAGCTTTTCCTCGATCAATTTACTTACCCACTCCGCTCGGGCATCCCACGTTCCATGCGTGACTGATTCCTGTCGTCTCCGCACTGCTTCGGCATTTTTCTCATCAAGCCCTTCCGCCACCAGCCTGAAAAACTCATCACGACTGCGAGCGATCCGCAGCACGTCGCGCATTGACTCATACTCCGGCAATGCTGAGATGACCACTGGCTTCCCGGTAGCCAGATACTCGCGAACCTTGATCGCCGAACCATAACTCGTAAACGGTTGCTCAGTCTCCCACGGTAACACGCAGACGTCGAACCCGGCGGCATACCTGGGGAGGTCATCATATCTAACCGCAGGCAGAAAATGCGTGTTCGGCAGCTTTTCAATATCCAGACCGCGCGATCGATTGCCAATGAAGACCCATTGCCAAGCCGGGCGTTCGCGAGCAGCTCGGGTAATCAGCTCCTGATCAACCAGCCAGGGTTCGATCGCTCCAAAGTAACCCAGACGTGGCCGGGGAATACTAGCTATTTCCGGAGCAACTTCAAGCTCGCCGCTGCCGACGCGCGACCAGTGATCAAAGTCCACGGCCTGCTCCAGCAGATGTGAGCGCTCAAGCCCTCGGGTGGCTTCGGCGAGCAGCTTCCGGCCGGAATAAAAAATGATGTCAGCCTTATCGATGGCGCGTTCGTGAAGTTGTCGAATCAACCCCGGATCGGTCGCATGGTCCATAGTATTGGCATCATACTTGTCGGAAACGTGATAGATGACCAGTGACTCACCAAAACGTCCGATCATTTCCACTGCGGTGGGAATGGCGATCCAGAGGATGGGACGCTCGAGACCACGGTTGCGGGCCAGAGCCCCGATTTGTGCGCCAATCAAACGGCGATTAACGGCCCTGGCGCCGGCGCTACCAAAGAACGGAAGAGCCGCCGGCGAAACAACAGTGATGCCTTCTGGCGTGGTCCGTGCAAGCTTTGCGTAACTGCGCAATTTCCTGGTGATGCGCGGAAACAGGTCTTTGTTGCCGAATGAGGCGAGTCCCATCGAGATGGAGTTTACAAAAATCACCTTGTTGCCCGCCCGCGCAAAGCGTCGCATCAAATGGTTCTTCGAATGCGGATGGTGGTACCACCAGTCTTCACCACCGAAGCAGATGATTGAGTGTCCTTGAATCACTTTATGTTCGTACAATGCCGCCCGACGTCTAACGCGGGGTCGGCTTTTAAGCGGTTATTGGATGGAATGATCTCAAATCGAAGCCGAACCTTTCACGGCGTGAATGATAAGAGTGTTACCACCCAACAGGACCTCGTTTGATTGCAGTTCTTCGGTCCACCGCTCGCGTCGTCTTTCTTCTGACTGACAGCGATTGAGCATCCGAATAAGACCCACTATCGGCCGATAAGCCCATGAGTTTTTCTTAGGTTTATCACGGTATAGACTTAAAATCTCAAAACCATACTTCTCGAGGATGTACCTGAGCTCGGAATATGAGATTGAATTCACATGCAGGGCAATGTCTTCGAGCCCGACAAACTCTTTACCCAGACTCTTGAGGTACTGACGCGAGATTGGCTTGAAATGAGAAGTATAACCGTAAAGCAGCCACTTGAATCTTTCCTCTATGTTAAGTGTATTCGGGATGCTCACGATGAGTTGCCCCCGGTGACGGAGGATGCGACTAAATTCGCGTAAGGCCTGGTGTGGGTTTTCGATATGCTCGAGCCCTTCTATACAAGTGATATAGTCAAAGCTGTTATCGGGGTAAGGCAAGGCATGTGATAAATTGCCCCGCTTGATCTCAACCTCCGGCAGATGAAATATCTCTGGGTGAAGGTCGCAACACCTCACATCCAAGCCGAGATGTAACAGGCGCACTGCTAATGCTCCTTCGCCTGCCGGGACATCCAGCAACGCACCATGTGGCAGCCCCTCCAAGATATGCTCAACGGCGGCATAAATCGCTTCATGCGCTAATGGCTTTATCAGTTCTTGTTTCATTCAAAGCTTCTTGTTAACTGATTCAAGCGTGCATCTGATGCTGGTGTTGAAAACAGTTCAGCAATTCGCTCGTCATTCTTCTGGTTGAGCTGAAACGAGGTTCCACAAACTGAGATGATGCGAGTCTTTAAGCATGTTACCTTCCTATAATGCCGCTCGAAGAGATGCCAAAAAACCGTCGTAACGAGTCCGTAAGAGAAGAAACCTCGCCTGGCCAGCAAAATCCTACTGAGCATTCTCTTGCCAATTGGAACAGCATCCGGCAACGAATGATTATCATTAGCTTGATCTTTTTCTCAGCAGTCGGTGTCCGACTCTTAGTGTGGCAGAGCAAACACACCGAAGTCGAACAAGTACAAACCCGGGTCACGGAGAACTACACACATCTCGCCAGGCTACTACAACAAAATGGCCTTGCTTCTTTTTTCGACCGCTCATCGACCACGAGCAATCCAGACTTGCTGGGCCATCCCCCCGGTTACTCCATCCTGCTGACGCTTATCTACCGGCTCGCGGGTGAGACGAACCTCGCGGCGCAATTATTCCAGATGATCTGCGATTCGCTGGCAGCGGTAGTGATTTTTCTAATCGCCATTGAGTTGCTGCCCTTCGGTGTTGGGATAATAGCCGGCTTCATGGCCGCCTTTGCGCCGCAGTTTAGCTGGAATTCTATTCTGCTATTGCCGGACACGTTGGCCGCGTTGCCAATCCTGGTCGCAATCTAC
>JBPCMM010000232.1:0-9126 GCA_051002255.1 Pyrinomonadaceae bacterium | reverse complement strand
CTTTATCCAAAATGCCCAGCAGCAACTGCCACAGGCTGTCCGAGGCCTTCTCGATTTCATCGAAGAGGATGAGCGAGAGTTTCAGATCGTCGGTATGCATCCGATCCAGATTCTCCTGCGTCAACATCGGCGAAGTCTCGCGGTGACCGAGGTAGCCTGGAGGCGAGCCGATGAGCTTCGCAATTTCATGCGAGTGCTGGAATTCAGCACAGTCAATTTTCACAATTGCGTGGGGGTCGCCAAAGAGAACTTCCGCAGCAGCTTCTATGACGCGGGTCTTTCCCGAGCCGGTAGGGCCCAGGAAAAGCATGGTGCCGATAGGACGGTTCGGCGGGTTCATGCCAGCCAGAAAAATCTGGTAAAGGCCGCTCATGCGGCGGACAGACCGTTCTTGTCCTACAATTCTGGAAGACAAGCGCTCTTCAAAGTCCTGGGCGCGGGGACTTTTTTGATCGGGGTCTAAGAAGACTGTAGCCATATTGTCGTTTAATGTGTCCATGTCCATTTCAGCAATCATTGTGCTCCTCGCCTGCGGCGCCGAGAGCTTCCTGACATTCTTTCTTTCGGCCCTGTCGGCAGCCTGCTCATCAGTCATAGCAAGGAACGATCCGTTGGTCAGATTGATGCGTTGTTTACAGTCTTCGTTCGCCCGCAAGAATCGCGTGTTGTCCGGTTCGGTTCAACATACACTATATATATGACACAAAGGGAAATGTCATCACAAAATGTTGGGCAAATTGGGGGAACACTTTCTTCCAACTGCCCTGGTGTTTCTGGTGGCGTGACATTTCCTGTCAGACACAGATGACATTATGTGTTTGTTGAACGGCGGAGGGCGACTTTTCCGGAGTTGAATGCACGTTTTAACGCGCCCCCCGACCGAAAAGGTTTGAGCATGAATGGGCGTTTTGCCTGGTGACCTGCTATTGACGTATGAGGGGAGTTATCCCACCTCAGAGCAAGCAAATTTCAGTCGTAGTACTCAAGGCCCAAATGGGTAATCAGGTCCTCGCCGCGAAGGTGGCGCAGGGTGTTCTTGAGTTTCATCAACTGAATAAAAATGTCGTGCTCGGGATAGAGATGCGGAGCCGTCTGTGGGGATTTGAAGTAGAAGGACAGCCACTCCTGAATTCCCTTCATGCCGGCGCGCTGCGCGAGATCAAGGAATAGCGCCAGATCAAGAACGATGGGTGCGGCCAGGATCGAATCTCGACAAAGAAAATTAATCTTGATCTGCATCGGGTATCCCAGCCAGCCAAAGATGTCGATGTTGTCCCAGCCTTCTTTGTTGTCACCGCGGGGCGGGTAGTAGTTAATGCGAACGACGTGTGAGAAGTCTTTGTAGAGGTCCGGATAAACTTCGGGCTGGAGAATGTATTCGAGGACGGAGAGCTTTGACTCTTCTTTCGTCTTGAATGATTCAGGATCATCCAGCACCTCTCCGTCACGATTGCCAAGGATGTTTGTAGAATACCAGCCGTGTAGTCCGAGCATTCTTGACTTCAAACCGGGAGCGATGATCGTCTTCATCAACGTTTGGCCCGTCTTAAAGTCCTTACCGCAGATCGCCAACTTATTCTGCTCGGCCAAGGTTCTGATGGCCGGAATGTCCACGGTCAGATTAGGAGCCCCATTAGCGAAGGGAATTCCTGACTTCAAAGCTGCGTAGGCGTAAATCATCGAAGGCGCGATTGACTTGTGGTTTTCCTTCATCGCCTTCTCAAATGATTCGACCGTTTTGTGTACGGGATTCTCTTTGAGGAAGATCTCAGTTGAGGCGGCCCAGATCATCACCACCCGCGAAACCTTCTTCTTTCGCTTCCATTCGGCTATCTCCTCAATCAGCTTATTGGCCAAATCAAGTTTATTCTTACCGCTCTTTACGTTGATTCCGCTCAGGCGTTTGACGTAGGACTGATCGAAAACCGCTTTCATCGGCTTGATCTTTTGGAGCGGGCTTTTGAGCTGGAGTAGTAACTCCTTTTCCAGAACTCCGGCGTGCATCGCTGCTTCGTAAGCGGAATCTTCGAAGATGTCCCAAGCTCCAAAGACAAGGTCTTCGATCTTGGTTAGTGGCACAAAGTCCTTGATCAAGGGCACGCGGTTCTCAGTTCGCTTTCCTAGCCGGATGGTGCCCATCTGCGTGAGACTGCCGACTGGGTCAGCAATACCCTTCTTGATGGCTTCCACACCAGCTATGAAGGTGGTACTCACCGCCCCCAGGCCCACAAGCAATACTCCCAGTTTGCCCTTTGGCTCGACAATCTCCGAAGGTTTTCCTGATGCCATTACTTATCTCTCCTTAAAAGTCGATGATGCAATAATACTAGGCGAGACGCAGCGCGTTGGGAGGAATCTTGCTCATTAGTGGCGTTGGATTGCGGAATTTCCAGACTTCTGAGGCTCTTTAGATGGAAATGAGGGCTTTGCGAAAGGCGCGCGGAGTCAGACCTGTGGCTTGGCGAAACGCCTTGGTGAAGTGACTGGGACTAGAATACCCAACACGCGAGCTAATCTCGGTTACCGAAAGGTTCGGCTCGGCGAGCAACAACTGGGCGCGGGTCGTCCGTATGTTTGCCAGGTAGGCGTGAGGCGTTGTTCCGGTCAGTTTCTTAAAAACGCGCACGAAGTGAAAAGGCGACAAGTAAGAAGCCGCGGCGATTTCCTTGAGCGAGAGATCTTGCTCTAGTTGAGCGTGCATCAATTCAACCGAGCGGCGGATTCGCCGATCGATCAGTCCTACGCGAGAGAGCTCCAGCTCCTCGGAACGCCGTATGTTCGAATAGTGTCTTAGGAGGTGCACCACTATTTGGTCAACCAGCGCGCCAAGCACAATTTCACGGCCCGGTTTTTCGTCCCTCAGTTCGATGGTCAGGCTACGGGCCAATTGAGCAAGGCGTTCGTCGTGCTCAACTAGACCCGACCGAAAAGCCACGGCGGTCCCCGGCCCAATCAGATGCATACGCACGGCGTGTTCAACCACAAGGGCAGGTGCGATGGTTAATTGAAGCAGTTCAACCGACTGGCCTGTCAGAGTCGCGCCAATGGACGGGCTTAGTAGAAGTGCCTGATCTGGTAACATCCAACCGATTTTCTCTTCAGCTCGGAATTTCAACCGACCATCGAGTACCAGGATTACGGCGTAGTCGGAGTTCGCCTCGTGAGCCCTATCAAGTTTTTTCACTCGCCGGTAGTAGAGCGAGTATTGCGGACTAATAAGAAAGCGATTTACCGGCGGCGGGGAAGGACTCATCAGACGAACTGTACGCGAATCTTTAAAACCTTCAAATCGCGGCTCGGGTGTTTCGGTAGCGAACCATGCTACCGGGATCGTTGGTGATTAAGGCCTTTACGCCCCGCGCTCGGGCTCGCTCAATCCACTCCGGATTATCGACGGTCCACACTACCACTTCGAGTTGCGAGTTTCGCGCCTGTTCGGTCAAGCTGCGGCTGGCTAACCTGTGATGTAGGCAGATTTCGTCCGCTGCACAAGCTTTCGCTAGCACTACCAGCTGCATCCTCCTGACCAAACTAGCGGGACGCGAGACCCTGGGCTCGAAAAGAGCTGCCGTGCGAATCGCAGGATCGATAACTTTGACCGCTCGCACCAATGCCAGGTTAAAGCTCGAAACAATCATGCGCTCAGCAATCGCATGTTTTCTAATGGCACCTGTTACTTCAGCGGCCAGTCTCTCTCCATTGCCAGCCTGACTCTTCATTTCCAGATACAACAGGGCGTCAGAGTCCGCGAATAGATCAAAAACTTGTTGCAGGCTCGGCAGCTTCTCGTTGGAGAAAGCCACATCATGGGCATTGGAACGCCGACTGAACCAGCTGCCGACATCGGTTCTCCCGAGCACTTCCGCCGAGAGTTCAGCTACCACACCATCAATCAATCCGGTTCGTGCGAGTGTGGCGTCATGGATAACTACAGGCACACCATCTTGCGACAGTCGGACATCAAACTCGATCCCCTCAGCCCCATCCTGAATTGCGCGCGTGAACGCAGCCAGCGTGTTCTCCGGCGCAACGGCCGAAGCTCCTCGGTGTCCGATGATGAGAGGTAAGTTAGTCAAGAGCCTTGGCCAGGATGGGAATACGGAACTCGATGCATCGAGCGGCCTAGCGGAGAACGCAGGCAAGCACGCAATGGATGGCGATGGCGAGCCTATTCTTGTTTTGAAAGATATTCTTGTTGGCTGGAGTTACGCAGAACTTTCTTTAGCTTGACATCGAAAGTTCCGTATTCACTCCTCACCCGAGCGCTGACCGGAAGTCGCTGGGCGTTCTCTGTAAACCAGATAGAAACCTCGCCGGCACCTTCGATCATTCCGCGGGGGCCGAACAGTTCTACATCAACGCGCACGGCGTTAACTCGACCAAGCAGGGTCTTCATCCGCTTCTTTTCAACCATGCGGATAGGAACATGATAAACCTGACCGGAGTCGCTAACCGCGAGTTCAAGTGTTTTCCCTACCTGCAGCGGTTGAGTTCTCAAGTAGTAAATCGCGGAGAGGATATCTTGAACCGGGGCGGTGAACTCAGAGCTGACAATGCGTGGAGGGCGTGCTGGATTCCCGGGATCGTTCTCGGTCCATACAACTTTACCCGCGACATTGTCAAAAACAGCCTCGCTGCTGCGAATACGCTTACCCTGTTCGTCGAGTCTTTTCGTATTCTGAACTGCGAAGGAAATCGGATTCACGATTGATTCCATCCGTTCTCGAAAACTCAGGTTGAACAATTTTGCAAAAAACCCCTTGCTCGAGATGTCGCCCTTAAAGAGCAGCACATAGGGTGCGGTTTTGTCTTGAGCGTCCGGGTGAGAGTTTTTGCCGGTTTGGCTTGAAGAAATGCGACTGGCGGCAAAGCGGAAATCCGCTACATCAATCTTCCTTAACAGGGCTCTGGAGAACTCGACTTCATAAACTAATTCTTCCGCCGGTTCGAAAGGTCTATCCGACGTGGCCCGAACAGCTTTCTGCGCGCTCGCAAAGCCGGCACCAGCTGTGACGAGCCAAAGAATTGCAACTAGTACATTCAGTGATCGATTCATGTTAAGTAAAAAGCTTTAAAAGCCAGTATTCCCCAGGCGACCAATAATCCGAGGGTCGCGCGGTATTCTCGATAACGCATGTATAAGCCGCTATCAAACTTCGTAGATTGAGCCCTTTCATCACGAAATCGCGTGAACCGGGGAAAGAAGAGTGGCACCTCCGCAGCATAGCGCTGATAGTCAGTTCCAAAGATCTCAGCCAGAGTCGCCGATTCGACGCGCATGACCGGAAAATAGATGCCAAAAAACAGTCCAGTAAAAATGCCCCCCAACAGCCACCGGCCTGAACCCATCGTGAATCCTAAACCCAGAAGAAAACTACCGAGATACAAGGGATTGCGTGTGTAGGCGTAGGGACCAGACGTGGCGAGGGCGTCATTCTTCCTGATGTGGCCTGACGCCCAGGCGCGTAACGCCAGACCCAAGACCGAAATGAGTCCTCCGACTGCGAGGGTAAGGGGGCGAGGTTGGGCCAACAAAATGAAAAGTGCCGCGCACAAGAAACCGAGCGGCACGCGCCAGCGTTGAATCCAGGTTCCACCTCTACGCAAGACGGCTGAACTCCCCATTTGGAACAGACCCTTGCTTGTTTTTTCGGCGACCAATCCGAGTTTACAAACTGACAGGCAAGAGCTTGCGTCCCACTTCCCGCGGGATTCTGCGGGCGCGTTCCAAACGTTCGGTCACTGCCTGTAAAAGCCTCTCAACCTCAATGTCCATGCAAATCCAGTTAGAGCATGCGCGGCGATGGCAATCGACGCGGCAGTCAATGTCTGTGCGTTCCACGCAAACGTCATCCTTGCGGGGGCTACCGTTGCGCCACCACTCAGTAGGTCCAAAGAGACCAACAACCGGTGTGCCGGCGGCAACTGCGATGTGCGTTGGACCGGTGTCTCCGCCAACATAGACCTGGGCGCCCTTAGCCAATGCATAAAACCCTTTCAGCGAAAGACTCACGGCTCGCGCTCTACCGGACCTGCTCGAGCCTAAGACTCTTTCTGCTAGTTCGATTTCACCAGGCCCGTAAGTGATTAGCGAGTAGAGACCGTGATTGCTCCAGACTTGGTCGGCAAGTTCACCGAAACGCTCAGGTCTCCACAGCTTGGTCGGCCAGCCGCCACCCGGATTCAGAATCGCATAATGCCCCCCGGTTCCAACCATTGCTACTTCTGCCTCGCTCTCATGACTTGGGTCAATCTGAATTGGGAACTCAAGGCCGCTTGAGTGTTGCGGTATAGCGATACCAAGGGCGCCATTCACCAGACCGAGATTTTTCCGAATAACGTGGGTATGACTGGGAATAAAAACCGTTTTGGAGAGGAAAATCCGACTGGCTGGCTCCCGTAGACAGTCACGCGAGAAGCCAAAAATACGACGCGCGCCGGAAAGGCGCGCGATAGAAGCCGATTTGAGTAGTCCCTGGAAGTCGAGGGCAAGATCGAAGGCGGAGGCGCGTAACCGACGTAACTGCTGGCGCGGTGCCCGCAGCGTCTCCCCAGACATCAGTCCGCGCCCCAGCGCCTTCGTGTCAACGTCGATGAGGCGAGCCAAAAACGGGTTGTCTCGTAAAATTTCCGCCGAACGTCGTTCTACCACCCAAGAGATCTCTGCGTGCGGCAACGCAAGCCTGAGCGCTGCTAACGAAGGTAGAGTATGGACGATGTCGCCGATGCTCCCAAGTTTTACTATTAGAATTCGCACGTTCTGAATGGTAAATCGTATTTGACGATTAGGCAAAACAACTCGGCTGGACGCATCTTGCGGTCGAGGAAGGGCGTGAAGAACCGCCAGCGGAAGTCTCCAAGCGCTTTCTATGGCCTGGAATTGTTGTCCATTCTATCCAGAATTTCCGATGTCGAATGGTTTTTCGGATCACCGACTATTGCAACACGTCCACCGTACGAGCAGACCACATCGAGTTCGGGAACAGTCTCCTCAGTGTAGTCGGTGCCCTTGGCATGAATATCCGGTCTGAGAGCGAGCAAAAGACCTTCCACCGTAGGCTCGTCAAAGATTGTGACAAGGTCTACGACTGCGATTGAGGCGACAATCTCGGAGCGCTCACGATCGGTCATGATGGGGCGCCCGGGACCTTTCAAGACCGTCACCTGCCTGTCTGAATTAATACCGACCACCAGCAGGTCTCCCAGAGCCTTAGCTCCCTGGAGATAACGAATGTGGCCGACGTGAAGCACATCAAAGCAGCCGTTAGCGAACACAGTCTTTGCTCCATTTTGCCTTGCCGCCTGGACGCGAGCGATAAGCTCTGCTTGATTGAGAATACGGTCCATTGATTTCGTTTCAGCTTGGCTTTCAGAACCATCAGTGTTCATACCACGACAATCCTCCCGTTAGTTCGCTCGATGAGCTAAAAACAAATACGATCCACGAAACGAGACGAAACCTCACCAACTGATGTCTTAATTCGAGTTACTTCGTGTGATTCGTGGATCGCTTTATTGCTTCTATTGCGCGCATCACTTTTCAGCAGCGTAGCGCTCCCTTCACCGAGTTCTATCGGAACAGTGACTCAACAAGCTCCTCGCCAGTAACTGACGCAGTACCCCGCTTCATCACCACGAGCCCGCCGGCATAATTGGCCAGGCGCGCGGCATCAGGAAAGGAGGCATGGGAGGCCAGCGCCAGCGTGTAGGTCGCAATCACCGTGTCACCAGCGCCAGTGACGTCCACCGGCTCACGCGCGCCTACTGCATCGATGTGAACAGGTGCAACCGCGTCTTGGAAAAGCATCATGCCGTGGCTGCCGCGAGTGATCAGCAAGGCTCGGTAGCCCAGGCGTTCGAGCATTTCCTCCCCCGCCGATTCCAGGGCGCTGACATCCCCCAGTTGTTTTCCCAGGAGCTGTTCAACTTCGTCCTCGTTTGGAGTCGCTGATGTGAAACCCTCAAACTCCGAAAGCTTAAAGCGGGAGTCAACCAGAACCGGGATTCCCTTGCTGGTTGCGGCGTCCTTAACAACCTGCGCCACGTCCTCGCTGGCAACGCCATAGTTGTAGTCGGAAATTATGACGGCATCTGAGGTATGCACTTCGTCAAGAACACGTTTTCGTAGCTGTTCGTGGAACTCGGAATTCAATGGGGCTCCCTCATAATCAAGTCGGATGACTTGCTGTCGAGTAGAGTGGAGCTGGCCCGCGAGAATTCGCACTTTGGTGGTAGTCTGAAGCTCCTCAGATGTCAGCAGGCCAGTGCAGTCCACTCCCGCCGTCTGCAAGCTTTCAACAAGCGCCCGCCCGGCGGCATCTTCACCAACCACCCCAATCAGCGCGACGTGGGCACCGAGTGAAACGAGGTTCATAGCACAGTTTGCTGCGCCGCCCGGTACTGTTTCCGTCTGCTCGTGACGGAGAATGAACACCGGAGCTTCGCGCGAAACTCTACTGATAGCGCCATAGACAAATTGGTCCGCTATTGCATCGCCAACGACCAGGATTCGGCGCCCCGGGAAGCGCTTCACGATGCTGATCAGTCGCTCTTGCGGCAAGGTTCGTGCGGTCGTCATGCGCGTTTCCCGAGCGGTTCTTCGATTATTCTCTTAACTGCTTCAAGCAAATGATTCGCAGTCAAGTCTGGCTGATGATTCCAGTTTTGCCGCTGATGTTCCCATTCTCCGCGACCGTAGCCGCTCATGACGAAGGCAGAGTTAACCCCGGCGTTGCGGGCCAGCTCAATATCGCCGTAACGATCCCCAACCATCCAGCTTTCTGCGAGATTGATGTAAAACTCCTCAGCGGCGCGACGTATCAGTCCCGGCTTCGGCTTCCGACAATCGCAGTCTAACCGGTAGGGTGGCTCTCCGATCGAGGGGTGATGGGCACAGTAATAAATCGCATCGATTCGCGCATCGGTGGCAGTCATCTCTTGTTTCAACGTTTCATGGATACTCTGAATCATGTCTTCCGCAAAATATCCGCGGGCAACTCCAGCCTGATTAGTAACGACGATTGCCAGCCAGCCACTGTCGTTCAGGAGCTTGATGGCGGCGGCGGAATAGGGAAAGACTCGAAAGCGCGAAAGGTGATTGACGTACCCAACCTCTTCCGAAATCGT
>JBPCMM010000231.1:0-5287 GCA_051002255.1 Pyrinomonadaceae bacterium | reverse complement strand
CACTGGTAAACCGATATTCGATCTGGTGGTTTCCAATCCGCCCTACGTCGCCGGCTCAGCGCTGGAGGGTTTGCAGAGAGAAGTTCGCGATCACGAGCCGCGACTGGCGCTGACTCCAGGTGTTGATGGGCTCACCATTATTCGGCGTTTGTTGCTTGATAGTGGAGCCTTTATCAAAGCAGGCGGTCATTTGCTCATGGAGATTGGTTTTGACCAGGGGGCGGCCGTCGAGCGCTTGATTGATCGGACTAGCTGGAAAGTTCTGGACATCCACAAGGACTTGCAGGGCATTCCTCGCATAGTAGCCTTGCAGAAAACAACTTCGTAAGACTCTCCGCTCGTCTCGGCATAAAATCTTGCCACATTCGATAAGGCGATGGTGTTTACCTCTCAGAACCGCGAGAAACCGAAACCGTAAGAATCTGAAGAGGAACTTCCCCAGGAGATCACGACCATGAATAGTTGGATAAGACGAATTGTGTTCATCGCTGCAACGCTGAGTGTGATGAGCGTACTCGGGTTGGCGCAGGACAAATCTCGAGGCTCTCTGACTTGCCGCGACAATTGGTATAGCGATCGGTTGATGGGACATTGTGAGATTAAGGAACAGACCGTGGCTGCCGGGGGAGCGATTACGGTCGACGCTCGCAAAAACGGAGGTGTGTCGGTAAAAGGCTGGGATCGAAATGAGGTCCTGGTGCGAGCGAGAGTCCAGACGAGTGCTTCTACTCAAAGTGAGGCGGACGACCTGGCGAAGCAGATCAGAATCGAGACTGGCGGCGGCAAAATCTTTGCCGAAGGACCAGAAAATCGCAGGGACTACCATTGGGACGTCAGCTACGAGATTTTTGTTCCGCGACGTTCGGATCTTTCGCTCGAAGCCTACAACGGCGGCATCTCTATCGCAGACGTTAGTGGACGCATCGAATTCACCGGGCATAACGGCGGCGTCGTTTTGAAGCGCGTTGGAGGGCTGGTTCGGGGTAGTACCACCAACGGCGGCGTGGTAGTCGAACTTGATGGTGCACGCTGGGACGGCGAAACGCTCGATGTGAAGACTACAAACGGCGGTATTGTCATGTCGGTCCCCGAGAATTACTCAGCACACCTGGAGACCGGCACGGTCAATGGGCACCTTAGCGTGGATTTTCCGGTGACTGTACAGGGACGGATTACCAGGGAACTGGCGGTGAATCTAGGTTCCGGTGGACCAACTGTCCGCGCCACGACCACAAACGGTGGCGTAAAGATCAAGCGTACCGGATCTGGTTCTAACAACTGACGTTTCCAACCTAACCAAAACCTTCAAAGGGTGCGGCATTGGCTCGGATAAGTGGGAGCCAGTGAAGCACCCTTTCTTTTCCCCCCACTCCTTCAAACCTCGCACCTTTATCGTTTCGGGTTTTTATTCTAATCTGTGGATCGTGGATAAGTTTCGCATTAAGGGCGGCAACCCGCTTAAAGGCAGTGTCTCAATTAGTGGCGCGAAGAATTCTGCGTTGCCCTGCATGGCAGCTGCCCTGCTGACGCCTGAAACCGTAACCCTCCACAATCTCCCTTACGCACGGGACATCATCACCCAGCGCCGCCTACTGGAAGACCTTGGCGCGACCGTGCTGACTCCGGAACTCCGGACCCACAAGATTAACGCCTCTCACATCGAGATTTTCGAGGCGCCCTACGAACTCGTCAAGACGATGCGGGCGTCGGTGTTGGCCCTCGGGCCGTTGCTAGCTCGCTTTGGCAAGGCGAAAGTGTCGTTGCCGGGTGGGTGTGCAATTGGAACGCGTCCCATAGATCTGCATCTTAAGGGATTCGAACAACTGGGTGCGGAAGTCAGACTGGAAGCGGGGAACGTCGTGGCCCGTGCTCCGAAGGGCGGACGACTGAAGGGCACAGAAATTCGCTTTGAAAAAGTCACGGTGACAGGTACGGAAAACCTGATGATGGCGGCGACGCTCGCACAGGGAACCACTGTTCTTCACAACTCTGCTTGTGAGCCTGAGATTGGCGATCTTTGCCAGTTACTGAACCGGATGGGAGCGCGTGTGCGAGGCGGTGGGACACCGACTATTGAGATTGAAGGTGTCGAGTCACTCGGCGGCGCCGAGCACACAATCATTCCGGATCGTATCGAAACTGGAACTTTCATAGTTGCCGCGGCAATTACTGGCGGTGAGTTGGAAATCAAGGATTGCCGGCCCGAACAACTATCCAGCGTGATCAAGAGGCTGACCGAGGTGGGTGTGGAGATTGAGGAACTGAACCCGAGCACATTGCGGGCCAGCTCGAAGCGAGCGTTAAGATCCCGCGACGTGACCACTGAACCGTATCCCCAATTCCCTACCGACATGCAGGCCCAATACATGGCGCTGATGACACAGTCTGTGGGGCGCTCCGTGATTACCGAAACGGTCTTCGAGAATCGGTTTATGCATGCCTCGGAACTGCAGCGAATGGGCGCCCGTATCCAATTACACGGACGCATCGCCACTGTTGATGGCCCCACACCCTTGACTGGGGCTCCGATTCAGGCTTCGGATCTTCGCGCGTCAGCCTCGCTGGTCTTGGCCGGGCTTGTGGCTCATGGTGAGACAATGATCGATCGCGTCTACCACATCGATCGTGGTTATGAGAAGATTGAAGCCAAGCTGCGGGCGGTTGGGGCGGACATCGAGCGGATCAGGGAATCCGTAACGGCGCCACTTTCGGGGGCAACGCACCAAGACGCTGCGGCGTGATCAATCCGCGTTTAAAGTCTGGACAAGAGAGCCCAATCAAATGTCAGAGCAGAGCTGTTTGTTTTGCCGAATAGTTGCCGGTGAAGTCCCGGCTGAATTGCTACACCAGGACGAGGTTTGCGTTGTGCTCCGGGACATTAACCCGCAAGCTCCTACTCATGTCCTGGTAATTCCTCGTGAGCACATGGAGTCGCTCAACGAAGCTTCACATAGAGACGAAGCCTTGCTTGGACATCTGCTGCGGGTTGGTGCGCGCATCGCCAACGATGAGGGTCATGCAGAGGATGGGTATCGCACGGTCATCAACACTGGAGCCGGGGCGGGCCAGTCCGTGTTTCATCTTCACGTGCACGTGCTTGGTGGACGCTCGATGAGTTGGCCTCCAGGATAGGCTGCGCCAGCGCTGAAATCTGCAGGTGAGCTTTGTAATCAAACTCATTGCTTCCTTGAGCTAGAACTTAGTCAGCCTTTGGCCCCACTGCCCCGACTCCTTCTGAAACCCCGCTCTCATACTTCTTGAAGTTTTCATTGAAACGACGGGCCAGATCGCGTGCTTGCCGGTCGTAAGCTTCTTTGTCTGACCAGGTGTTTCGCGGTTGAAGTACACCCGCAGGAACGTCGGGACAGGAGACGGGCACGCCCACACCGAAAATGGGATCTGGTTTTGTTTCCACGTCGGCCAGTTTTCTGCCAAGAATTGCGCGAATCATTGCCCGAGTGTGCGAAATCTTCATTCGTTGGCCGACGCCGTAGGGTCCACCGCTCCATCCTGTATTAACCAACCAGCAAGCAGCGTCATGCTGGCCCATCTTCTTGCCCAGGAGGTCGGCATAGACGCCCGGGTGCAATACCATGAAGGGGGCGCCGAAGCAAGTGGAGAATGCGGCCTCCGGTTCTTTGATTCCCTTTTCCGTGCCGGCTACCTTTGCCGTGTAGCCTGAAAGGAAGTGATACATCGCCTGTTCAGGTGTAAGCCGCGACACCGGCGGCAGTACTCCGAAGGCGTCGGCGGTCAACATGATAATGTTTTGCGGATGGCCGGCATGGCCTTCCGGCACGATATTGGGGATGCTCGTCAATGGATAGGAAGCACGGGTGTTTTCGGTTTTCGCGGCATCGTCCAGATCGATCTGGCGCGTCTTAGGGTCGAAAACAACGTTCTCGAGAATGGTCCCAAACATCTCCGTGGTGCGATAGATGTCTGGCTCAGCTTCGGATGACAACTTGATTACCTTCGCATAGCAGCCTCCTTCGAAATTGAACACACCGTCGTCTGACCAACCGTGCTCATCATCGCCTACCAGTTTGCGTTCGGGATCAGCCGAGAGCGTTGTTTTGCCTGTTCCTGACAGACCGAAGAAGATTGCCACGTCACCCGAGTCGCCCACATTTGCGGAACAGTGCATGCTCATCACCCCACGTTGCGGCAGCAGATAGTTCAAAATGGTGAACACACTCTTTTTGGTCTCGCCGGCGTAGGAAGTGCCGCCAATCAACACCAGCCGCTGGCTAAAATCCATGAGAATAAACGTTGGCGAGCGGGTGCCGTCGCGCTGCGGATCAGCTTGAAAACTGGGAAAGTTAATAACCGTGAACTCCGGACGATGTGGCGCGGTGGCTTTACGGTCGTTAATGAACATAGTGCGCGCGAAGAGAGAATGCCAGGCCAGTTCGGTAATGATCCGCACTGGAAAGCGGTAACTGGGAGCAGCGCCGGCAAACGTGTCTTGCACGAAAAGCTCGCGGCCGCTGGCGTGGGCCATCATACGATCCTTGATGGCGTTAAATTTGTCCTGGGAAAAATCTTTGTTAACGTCTCCCCAAAAGACTTTGTCTTCGCTGGAAGGATCTCGCACGATCGCCTTGTCTTTGGCCGCGCGTCCGGTGTGTTCACCGGTATCAACAATTAGTGCCCCATGATCGGAAAGCACGCCCTCGTTTCGGCGAGTAATCTCTTCATACAACTCAGGTGTGGTGAGGTTCCATTGAACTTTGCTGGCTTCTCTAATACCGTAATTATCGAGTTCATAGTTAGTGTTCTTGTGACCCACGTGTTCGGTTACTCTTCCTGTGCGCATCGAAGTCATAGTGCCTCCAATTTTTAAGTATGGGGAAGGCCGAGCATACGCGCTGCGGGCCTGGATTTGCAAAGAGGCCTGGTTGATGCCTAGGCTGCTTCTGTTATGTGATTTCTTACATCACTGAGACATCTTGAAGCAAGGCTGCCGCGGGGCAGCGGCGCAGGTTAGCCAACTATCGCTGACAGGTGATTTGGCCTCATTAATCCAGCCAGAAACCTGCGCAGAGTCTTGCCCCATCTCTACAATCCCTCGGCATACCAAAAATGACAGACGGAAAATCATGGAAAATGATTCGTGCTCAGAGAGAGAAAACGGGACCACTGCCTTGGGTTTAGGTGCCCCGTCTGCTAATAACTCTTCTGAAATGAGTGCTAAACCTGAAAGATCGGCCTTCACAAAAAAGGAGTTGGATTGTGTCGATTCGCTTCACACACCAGCGCAGGTGCAGCGATTCCTCAGCTCAAT
>JBPCMM010000230.1:0-20066 GCA_051002255.1 Pyrinomonadaceae bacterium | reverse complement strand
GTAAGAATTGATCGTCGATCACTGAGGCCCCGCTAACTTGCCGGGCCGACAGGTTTCCTAACTAACAAATCAAGGTGGGGCATTTTGGGTTTTCATCAGGCATTCCTATTTCACGTAAATTGGATTCGAAATTATCCAAGGTTGCTCCCCAACTGGCTTAGGCAGTTGCGGTAGATAGACCTCGACGCGGTAATTTCCCTTCTCTTTAGCGACAAATTCCAAACCAATAACACCGCTGTCATCCTTAATTGCTGCTCCATCCTTCAAGAGCATAATGCGACCAGTAATTGGAAGGCTCACGGTCAAACGCACTTGGTTATCGAGCGTGATTTCGTCGCCCATTATTACCGTTTCGTTTCCGTCATGCGCGGAAAAGCGAAAACCTGAAGTGTCTCCAAAAAGGTCGTAGCCAATAAAGCAGTGTCCCGCAGAGATAGCTCTCAAGAGATCTTCCTCATTCAGTACCGGACCGTGCAAGGGAGTGAGGAGAACATGCATACGGACCAGCCGAAAACTTCGTGCATAAGGATCAAGCTTCAGGCCAAGCAACGTTTTCCCAGACGAATCGTTTACACTGATCCCGACGTTTGCATGTGAATCGTTTCCGGCAACAGCAACGAGCTTCTTATTGTTCCGCGCGATCATTTCATCCCATCTTTTCAAACTTTCAGAGGGGCGTTCGTAGAAAGTCGCAAACAGAAGATCAGGATAACTGCGGTAGGACCAAACGCAGTCGAAAAACATCAGCAAGAGATTAGTCTTCCGCGCGTTGGTGTAAACGTTGTAAACCTCGAGACCCTGGAAACCCGTTGCATCCCAGCTCTTGAACTCCTCGGGATAGGCGGCCAACGCCAATCCGGACGCACGGCGGGATAAGACCTCTTGCGTGGACCATTGGCTATGTAAACTCGCCTGGCTGTCTCCCGGAAAAAGCAGTAATCGATCACCCGTAGCCGTTCTAACCTCATTACCGTTGATGAAAACCACGCCACTGTGTTCTCCCTTAAGCGTCATTTCAGCCGTGTTGAAATCTCGCGCCGGATGTTCCGACATCAAAACAAAATCAAGCTGGTTTGAATGAGCGGCGGCGATGATTTCCTGAAACGTGCCAGCACTGTGGCCGCCAAGAAACGAATGAACGTGAGCAACGCCTCGGTATTCTAATAGGCCATCGTCACTCACAGGGGTTTGACGCTGAGACTCGAGCGATACGATTGCCGCATTGAGGCGCCCCAATTTGTAGCGGCGATAGGCGAAGGGGATCTGCGAGAGCAGGATCATTACCACCAAGAGCAGTAGGAGCTTCTTCCAGTGCTTCATAGGGACAGGACTCACACGAAGCTTTCAATCTTCGAAATCAACTGAGGCCACGTGCTCGCTAATGCTTCTACCCAGCTCGGCGACTTTAATGTGTGAGGTATGAATGGTGTAGGCCTGAAGCCCCGCGCGATCGTGAAAGACAGCGACCAGCCCCGTATCGTAGGAGCGCGGCAGACGCAGGACGTCGAAGCCAACTGACAGGCTCACAAGCTCAGGGATGGCACCAACCAGTGCGCGGAGAAGACCCACGTGCTCCTCGCGAACTTCCTGTTCAATGTCCGCTCGATACTTCCAGATAACGATGTGTGTCAACATAAGTCCCTCGAAAGATGCAGCTAGTTCAGAGTCAACCTTTAGGGTGCACCTTACAAAGACACAAGCTAAGAGCTTGAACTCTAAACTACTCCTCTTCCTTCATCCTTTTCTTCCTTTCTTTCTTCGCACCACTCGCGCGTAAGTTCGTGCCGGTAGTCAAAAAGCCTTCGCAGGCGGCTCTCGATCAGTAGCGGCGCAAACGCGCGTCCGACGAAACCCAATGGCGGTTCGTAGTTTATTTCATCTCGCAGGGTCGCTCCATCCTTGTGAGGCTCAACCAAGTGGCGATGATGCCAGCTGCGAAAGGGTCCTTTGATTTGAATGTCTTCGAACATGTGCGGTGGATCGTAAACGGTATGTTCGGCGATCCACTGAACTGTGATCGGCCCAAGAATCCGTGTCTCGACTATTGCTCGCGTACCGACATCGGAGATCTTCGCACTCTTGACTATTCGAGCGCTCTCCCATGGTGGGAGCAACAGCTCTAGCGCATTCGCTTGTTCGTGAAATGCGAAGACGCGCTCGGAACTCGCACGGATCAGACTCTCTTTCACGAAACGCATAAAGCATCGCTTTGGTGGCAAGCGCGGCGCGACACCGCTTTGGTTTCTCTGTAAGAGGCAACGGCCCCAACCTATGCAAAGCGCCGTCGCCGCTGCGCTCTGCCGGCGCACTCCACAAGTACATCACTTCAAAAACCGATCGAACCACGCGAGAGTTCGCTCAAGTGCATCTACCCGATGCCGAGGTTCGCGCAACCCATGGCCTTCGCGCGGATAGCGGACGAAGACAGTTTCTACCCCACGTCGTTTGAGCGCCATGTACATCTCTTCCGCCTGTGTGATGTGCACGTCATTATCCATCTCGCCGTGAATGAAAAGCGTCGGTGTCTGCGCTTGTCTGACGTAACGCAGCGGCGACCACTGCCAGAGCTGTTCGTAATTGTCCCAGGGAAAGCCGCCGAATTCGGCATGAATCAAGTCCTGGTAAAGCGAAGTCGAATAAAAGCTCACCAGGTTACTGACACTGGCACTGGCCACGGCAGCTTTGAAGCGCGGGGTCTGCGTAATGATCCAGTTGGTCATGAAACCGCCATAAGACCCGCCGGTCACTCCCAGGCGACTCTGATCGATCCATGAATAGCGTTTGAGGGTTTCGTCGACGCCGGCCATCAGGTCTTTATAGTCTCCCCCTCCCCATTCATTCAGCGTGCCGTCAGAAAATTTTTGCCCATACCCGCTCGAGCCGCGTGGATTGACATACAGCACCGCATAGCCGCGGGCCGCATAAGCCTGAAAAGCCGCATTGAATCCCCACCCCGACATTCCATGCGGTCCACCATGCACACTCAGAATCAGAGGATACTTGCGGTCTTCACGAAGATTAACTGGTTTCATCAACCAACCCTGGACCGGTGTGCCGTCAAAACTTCTGAAGTTAATTTCTTCCGGAGCGATCGTGCTAACGGAACGCGTGAGAGAATCATTGTGGGCACTCAAACGTCGCAGCGGAGTACCGCTTCCTACCCCAACCCACACCTCGGCCGGATGCAATGCGTCGGTCAAGGTAAAGGCCAATGGCGTGAAGTAACTATCCGTAACGCCGCTGGGTCTCGTCACGGGAAGAGTCTTGCCCGCCACACTGAAGCTTCCGATTTGAAACGATGGGGCTGCCGCGACTGCAGAGTCGGTAGCCGTTCGAGCTTTTGAATCTTGATCGTCAAGAGTTGCGCCTAGTTGTCCATCAAAATAAAGGACAGACATCCTATCAATCCTGCGAGCGTCAAGACCGACCCGGAAAAGTGTCGTTTTGCCACGATCGCCGGCCAGGAAAAGAATCGAGCGGCTGTCAGGTGACCATCTCGGGCTGCGCGCCCGCCGATCCTGTTGAGCGGTTAGCTCCCTGCCTCCGCCTCCTGCCGCCGGTACCACCCAAACGTGCGTGTCTTCGGCCACGCTATCAATAGTTGTTACCTCCCGTTTCGTGGCGGTGTAAGCAACCCACTTTCCGTCGGGCGACCAACTGGGTTCATATTCGCAACCTTTAGTCTGCGTGAGCTGGCGTACCTGTCCGCCGAAGTCCACCGCAAAGATATCGGAATTGTTGTTAGCGTCGGGGTCGGGTTCATGGTTTGAGAGAAACCCAATCTCGTCACCACGGGCACTGAAGGTGATTGCGTGATCGTAAAAGAGACCAGAGGTCAGCTGCCGCGGTTCTGGTTTATCAACCTCTACAATCCACACGTGCGTACGGCGATTATCCGAGAAGGAAGTTCGCGACTTGTATTGAATGCGATCAATGACGCGTGGGTCATCGGGTTTCCTTGCGGCTCCGGCGCTTTCTGAGGGTTCCTCCCCTGCAGAAATGTAGGCGATACGCTTTGAATCCGGCGACCATGCGAATGATTCGCCAGCATAGGGGATGAAGAAATTGGTGCTCTGGACCGGGGCCACAAACCGAGGATCGGGTTTGGTGATGTTGACTACCCAGATGCCATTCTGGTCATCGCGATTCGACAGTAAAGCGATCCGGGTGCTATCAGGCGACCAGCGGGGCGTAGAAGCAACCCATGGTTGAGGCAGCAGCTGGGAGGCGGGGCGCGCGATTTCCCGCCAGTCTCGGTCTGGTTGACGAGTCTGTGGTGGCACGCTCGTTGGCGGGTCGGGAAAGTCCTGTCCGGCTCGGGCGAGCCAAAGTGTAGAGATCGTTCGGTCACCTTCAGTAGTCGAGACGGTGTAAACAACCCATTGACCGTTTGGCGATATCTGCGCGTCGCTGACGCCGGCCACGCGCAGGATGTCTGCGGGCGCGAATGGGCGGCTGCTCTGGGCGAAGGAACTTGTGAGCGAAAGGGAAACTAGGAGGGTAGTGAGAGTTGCGATTAGTTCACGCAAAGACGCAAAGGGGCAAAGACGCAAAGATAAGCCTAAACATATCCAGGTCTCCTTTGCGTCTTTGCTCCCTTTGCGTCTTTGCGTGGTAATCATGCTCCGCTCTCACTCTGGCAGTCGGTTGACAACTCGCCTAATCCCATCCTTCAATGAGCGCCCCACCGAAGTTGATTAAAAGTCCGAGTCGCTTATCCGATAGCCGCAGGTACGTTAGCAATTGCTTCTTGTGAACAGGAGCTATTACCTCAAGCGACTTGACCTCAACAATAACCTTGCCTTCAACGATCAAATCTGGCCGAAAGCCGATCTTCATCCGTACTTCTTCATAAACAACCGGGAGCGGTCGCTGGTGAATTACGTGCAACCCTCTTTTTCTAAGTTCGTACTCCAGGATTGCTTCATAGACCGACTCCAACAAACCGGGACCAAGCTTCGTGTGCACTGTAAAGGCTGCATCAACAATTATCTTCGCAACTTCATTTTCAGTCATTGTGAGGATCTCCTGAAGAGGAAGGAGTTTACACAAGAATCGAATGAACTCGTATTACCTTAACTTCGCAAGTTGTTCATTCAGCAGTGCCCAAACCTGCTGGATATGCCGCTCCGCCGTGCGGATGTTGCCAACGGACAGCCGCAACGTGAGCTTGTCGTTTAGCCGAGTGTGCGAGAGAAAGGCTTTACCCGTAGCGTTGACAGCGTGCATTACCTCCTCGTTCAAGGCATCCCAGCGGGCATTGCGCGACTTCTCGTCCACCGTATCGACTTGAGGACTGGCACGAAAACAGACCAGCGACAAAGGCACCGGCGCCATCAATTCCCAATCGGACGATTCTTCTACCCACGAGGTAAACAACTTCGCCAAACGGCAATGCTCGCGGATCCGCGAGGCGAGGCCTTCGTGGCCGAAGTAGCGAATGATCATCCAGAGCTTCAGCGCCCGGAAACGACGACCCAGTTGAATGCCGTAGTCAGAACCGTTGCGCACATAGTCCTGCTCAGGCGTTCGTAAGTACTCGGGAACCAAAGAAAAGGCCCGCCGCAGTAGGTCCATGTGCCGGCAATAAAGCACGGATAGATCGAAAGGTGTGAATAACCATTTGTGAGGATTAACGGCAACGGAATCCGCGCGGTCGCAACCGGCTAGAATGTATTGGAGTTCTGGAACAACTGCCGCGGAGCCGGCATAAGCAGCATCCACGTGCAGCCACAAGGCGTGCTTCTCACAAATAGGGACGATCTCTTTGACCGGGTCGATACTCGACGTCGAGGTCGTGCCTACTGTTGCTACCACACAAAAAGGAACCATGCCCTGGCCCTTGTCCTCTTCGATTGCTTCAGCGAGAGCCTGAACACTCATCCGAAACTCAGCGTCGGTGGGAATTTTACGCAGACCGCGCTGTCCCAAACCCAGCGTGATTACTCCTTTCTCAATTGAGGAGTGTGATTGTTCAGAGACATATACACGCAACAACGGCAGGTCTGCCCTCCCGCTCATACCCTCCTCGCGTACGCGCCGTTCCACGCCCTCGCGAGCGGCAGCAATTGCGTGCATGCTCGAGACGGAGGCCGTGTCGTAAATAATTCCCATGTAGCCCACATCGAGCCCCATCATCTGACGGAGCCAGTCAAGCGCCACTTCTTCCAACTCCGTTGACGCTGGTGAAGTGCGCCAAATCATCGCCTTGTTATCAAAGGCGGCGGACAAGAGTTCGCCGAAAATGCCCGGTGCAGACGTGGAGGTCGCGAAGTAAGCAAAGAATGACGGATGGCTCCAATGAGTTAGCGCGGGAACGATCAGCCGATCGATGTCAGCAATAATCTTCGCCATGGGTTCGCCTCTTTGCGGCGCTGATGAGGGAAGCTGCGCCTTCAAATCACCGGGATTTATCTGAGAGAGCACGGGCAAATCCTCGATCCGCTCGAAGTAGTCGCTGATCCAATCAATCAGTTCGTAACCAAAGCGGCGAAACTCTTGGGCGCTCATGTCGCCGGACGGGGGAGCGGTTCCGTCATGAAGGTGTAGTGCTTCTTTCATAGTCTTAGGCAGCCAGGTCGCTTAACGGCGGAAACCCATGCTGCTTACGGCCCGGCGGCCCATCAAACGCTTTCGAAGTTTTGTAGAGTTCAAATCTTCCATCCGCAGCCCAGGCAGCACAGCGCGAAAGCAGTTCTTGCATCGCTTCTGAGCTCATTGGTTGAAAGTTGCGCGCAATACGAAGGTTCTGCCGCAGCACCTTCAAAGAATCGATGCCGCTGACGGTCGCGGTCACCGGAAGGCTCATGGCATAACGCAGGGCTTCCGCCGGCGTTACAAACTTTTTCTTAACTGGCCCCCCATCCCCGCACATACTTTTCATCCCCAACGGTGCGATTCCACGCCGGTTCAGCTCCGGCAGCACCTGTTGCTCAAAGCTGCGGAAGGTGCCGTCAAGAACGTTAAGCGGCATCAGACACGCGTCGAATGGATAGTCGTATCGAAGCATCTTCAGATGAATGGACGGGTCTTTGTGTCCCGTAAACCCCACGAAACGAACCTTCCCCTCCTTCTTTGCCTGGTCTAATGCTGCTACGACTCCGTCTTTCGCGAAATGCAATTCCGGATCGTTGTCATAGACGACCTCATGAATTTGCCAGAGATCCAGATAGTCGGTTTTGAGTCGTTTTAGTGATTCGTGCAGCTGCTTCATGCCAACTTTCCGCCCGCGGCCATGGGTGCAGACTTTGGTCATAAGAAAAGCGTTATGCCGCCGGCCCGCGAGTCCCTGGCCCATGATTTCCTCGCTCAGACCGTCGTGATACTCCCAGGCGTTATCCATGAAAGTAATGCCCGCATCGAAGGCTTCCTCGACTATTCTGACAGCTTCGCGTCGCGTCTTAACCAGGCCAAGGTTGTATCCGCCCAGCGCCAGCGCTGAGACTTCCACACCTGTTCGGCCGAATGGTCGTCGCGGAATCTCACCCGAAGAATTCGCTCTTCGCATGTGTAATTCTCCCTCTCTTTTCGCAAAACTCTATAGGTCATTGCCAACGGATGCAACAGAAGCGCAGGTATTGCCAATTCCCAATTCTTATGATTGCCGATTGAAAGAGTCACAAAGAGTTGATCGGTGAAAACCGGAACCTTCAGCAACTGCCGGAGCCCAGACGAAATCGGCAATTGGCAATTGGCAATCGGAAATGCTATTAATTCTCCCTTTGGTCAGCAAGAAAGTTTGCGTCAAGACAGTGTCGCGGCTATTATTCTGGCTCGGCTGCCAATCGCTAAAATAGATCCCCATCAGATTTTGTTTAGGCCCGACCCGCGTGTTCGGGGATCAAACACGATTTCTAAGTTGTCAAATACTATCGCCTGTGAGGACCATATGAAACGCATCCTGCTGAGTTTACTAATAACCGTTAGCTTGTTGACGGCTTTCGCCTGCCAACCCGGTGGCACCGGTGGCGGCGATAAAGTCAGAGTCGGCGTCTTCATGTCGCTGACGGGCTCGACCGCAAACTTCGGCATCTCGTCCGTGAATGGCATCAAGATGGCCGCCGACGAAGTAAACACGGCAGGCGGAATCAATGGCAAACAGGTCGAGCTGCTGGTGCAGGACGATCGCTCGGATGCTTCAGAGGCTGCCACGATCGTAACCAAATTCGTGACCCAAGATCAGGTACATGCCATTCTGGGCGAAGTTGCCAGCTCACGATCGATCGCGGCCGCTCCGATTGCACAGAACGCGAAGATCCCCATGCTCACGCCTTCTTCCACCAATCCGGAAGTGACGAGGAAAGGTGACTTCATTTTCCGTAGCTGTTTCATCGATCCCGTGCAAGGAGCGGCCATCGCGCAATTCGCCGCTCGCACACTGGGAGCGAAACGCGCGGCCATCATGGTCGACCGCAAGAACGACTATTCTACCGGCCTGGAGAAAGTTATCAACGAAGTTTTCACTCGCATGGGCGGACAGATCGTGGCCACGCAGTCATATCAGGAAGGCGATCAGGATTTCAACGCTCAGCTGACCTCACTGAAAGGCTCGAATCCGGAAGTAATCTTCGTGCCGGGCTACTACAACGATGTTGGGCTGATCGCGAAACAGGCACGGGATAAAGGCATCACGGTGCCGCTCGCCGGCGGCGACGGGTGGGATTCGGCCCAACTCTACGCAATCGGCGGCTCGGCCCTGAATGGTTCTTACTTCACCAATCACTATTCGCCCTATGACACGGATCCAAAGGTCCAGAAGTTCGTCAACGACTACAAAGCCAGGTACAACACCATCCCGGACGCTCTGGCAGCAACCGCCTACGACGCTGCCCACATCATGTTCGACGCTATCAAGCGGGCTAATTCCGTCGACGGCACGGCTATCCGCAACGCCCTGGCCGCAACTAAGGGCTTTCCAGGCGTTACCGGCGACGTTACCTTCAACGAGAACCGCGATGCGGTGAAGCCGATCATCATGATCGAAATCAAAGATGGCGGCACCTATGCTGTGCGCGAGCGCGTGCAGGTCGAGGGCGCGGCTATGCCTACCGCATCCAGCAGCGCTTCACCATCAGCATCGACGAGTGTGTCACCAACCGCAGCGAGTACACCTGCTGCAGCTGCCGCATCGCCTGCTGCTGGAGCGAAGACCAGCCCGAAGGCCACGCCATATTGACGTGGCATGACCTGGGCATAGCGGTCTGCGATCGGCGAACTTAGAAATCAAAACATAAGAAGAAATCGTCTCCCACTGCGGACCACACCTATGAGTACGTTCCTGCAACAGCTGATAAACGGCGTCTCGCTGGGCGCGATTTATTCGCTTATTGCGCTGGGCTACACGATGGTCTACGGCGTGCTAAAGCTCATTAACTTCGCACACGGCGACGTCTACATGGTGGGCGCTTTTATGGGCTACTACCTGGCCAATGGATTGGGTGTACGCGGTGCTCAGGCGCTGGGTGTGAGCGCCGACGGTCTTGTCGCCCGGGGCCTGCTGGGAAGCGGTGCGATGGAACCGTCTCTCATTACCGCCCTCGCCGTCATGCTGCTGGCGATGGCGATTTGCGCTGCACTCGGCGTGATCATCGAACGCTTCGCATATCGACCTGTGCGCAAGTATTCTCGTTTGACTGCACTGATCACGGCCATCGGAGTTTCCCTCCTGCTGGAAAATGGCGGTCAGGTGGTTTTCGGCGCTGACCCGAAGTTCTTCCCTGAACTATTCAAGAAACGCAACATCGAGCTGTTCGGCGGCGCGAGCATTAATAGCGCTGACATCATCGTGCTGGTGATCGCTCTGGCGCTGATGATCGGACTGCAACTTGTCGTGTTCCGCACCAAGACGGGCCGGGCGATGCGCGCCGTCTCGTTTAACCTGCAGTCGGCAAAGCTAATGGGTATCAATACCGATCGCATTATCGCATTCACCTTTGCCCTGGGGTCGGCCTTAGCAGCGGCTGCGGGCGTGCTGGTCGCGATTCGAATTCCGCGCATCGATCCGCTGATGGGGATTCTGGTGGGCTTAAAAGCCTTCGTGGCAGCTGTGCTGGGCGGTATTGGTAATATTCCCGGGGCCATGCTCGGAGGATTGCTTATCGGCATTACAGAAACAATGGTTGTTGGTTACCTGTCGCCAACTTACAAGGATGCTGTCGCGTTTGCCATACTGATCCTGGTACTGCTCCTTCGACCCTCCGGCCTTCTCGGTTCGGTGTCACAGGAAAAGGTCTGAACATGAAACGTGCAATGCAGAAGTCAAGAGTCAGAATACAGAAATCAGAAGGTAAATCGGAGCTTTCCTTTCTGGCTTCGGGATTCTGACTCCTGACTTCTGTTATGGCTTCTTGATCCCATGCCCCGCTACCTGCGTAATCTCATCATCGCTCTACTCGTAATCGCCGCCCTCTACGGCTTGGACTTCGTGTTTCAGGGCCGGCTGATCAATCCCTACTTCAGTCGCATTCTCATGTTGTCGGGTATCGCGATCACCCTGGCCGTGTCGCTGAATTTAATCAACGGCTTCACCGGACAGTTCTCGATCGGACACGCTGGTTTCATGGCGGTGGGTGCCTATTCGTCTGCTTATTTCTCGGTGAACTACGGCGTAAGCTTTGCCGAAACACTGGGTGGCGGTACGTTGGGTTGGGCATTAGCGCTTGCAGCTGCAACTCTGATCGGCGCTCTCGCTGCCGGCTTGGCGGGCCTGGTGGTGGGCGTGCCGTCGCTTCGCCTGAAAGGCGACTACCTGGCTATCGTAACGCTTGGTTTCGGCCAGATTATCGTTGTATTTCTAAACAATATCGAAGCTGTCGGTGGCGCTCGTGGCTATTCCGGCATTCCCATCGTCAAGAGTTTCTTCTGGATTTTCCTAATTGCCATTGTAACGATCGTCGTGGTTTACAACATTGTGAATTCGGCGTTTGGACGCGCACTAATCTCAATCCGCGAGGATGAACTCGCCGCCGAGGCCATGGGCGTGAATACCACCCGCTACAAGGTCATGGCGTTCGTTATCTCCTCCGCAATGGCCGGCGCCGGCGGTGTATTGCTGGCTCACTTTGATGGTTACCTCAACCCCAAATCGTTCGAGTTCATTAAGTCGTTTGAAATTCTGATCATGATCATTCTCGGGGGTCTCGGATCGATTGTCGGTTCGGTACTGGGAGCGATTTTGCTTACTGTCTTGCCCGAGGCGTTGCGCGGTTTTGCCGAGTATCGCATGGTCATCTACTCGTTGCTGCTAATTATTCTGATGATTACCCGCCCGCAGGGATTGTTAGGCAAGACCGAGGCTTTCAAAGGCTGGCGCGCCCGTCGCCGCGTTAAGACGCGAACGGAGACCGAAGAGATTACCGCCGAAGACACACGCGACCAGGAGTCGGTAAAGAAGGCCACACTCGGTGAACGTCAGCGTGATACCTCCCTCGGAGAGGAGAAGCCGCGATGAGCACAAACGCGACTGCGCACTCCGGTGCTATCACGCCGAGGCAACCCGACAACAAGCCGCTATTGAAAACTGAGAAAGCCACCATCCTTTTCGGAGGATTGTGCGCCGTTAACGAGCTTGACATGGGCGTCGCCGAAGGTGAAATCTACGGGCTGATTGGACCTAACGGCGCGGGCAAGACCACTATCTTCAATTTGCTCACCGGCGTCTACCAACCGACTTCCGGCGAGATCTATTTTGAAGGACAACGGTTGGACGGATTGCGCCCTTATGAAATCGCCGGCCGCGGTGTCTCGCGCACATTTCAAAACATACGCCTGTTCCCCAGCATGAGCGTGCTGGACAATGTAATGACGGCCTGTCACATCCATACACGCCAAACGCTGGTCGATGCCGTATTGCGCACCCCGCGGTTCACGAAGGACGAAGATCAGCATCGCGACTATTGTATGGAACTGCTCGCTATCTTCGATCTTGACCAATTCCAAGATGAAGGTGGAACGAGTTTACCCTACGGCAAGCAACGTCGCCTGGAAATTGTTAGAGCGCTCGCGACCCGTCCCAAGCTCCTGCTGCTGGACGAGCCCGCGGCTGGAATGAACCCTTCCGAACAGGAAGACTTGATGAAACTCATTCAGCAGATTCGCGATCGCTTTGGTCTGACGATTCTGCTCGTCGAACACAACATGAAAGTCGTGATGGGGGTATGTGAGAGGATCCAGGTTGTCGACTACGGGAAATCAATCGCGCTCGGACTTCCTGAGGAAATCAAGAATGATCCGAAGGTGATTGAGGCGTATTTGGGGGATTAGAACTTTGTGGTTTGAGCTTTGTACTTGGTGCTTTGTTCTTGTGCTGGTGACCTTGAACTTGGATCGGTCGAAACTTAAACAAAGAACAAAGTACAAAGTGCAAAGAACTATGTACGAAGTTCAAAGTAGCAGTCATTCAGAATGCTTAAATTAGAAAACGTTTCCGTGAACTATGGCGCTATTGAAGCCCTCACCGACATTTCCATGCACGTGGAACAGGGCGAAGTGGTTACGCTGATAGGGGCGAATGGCGCAGGCAAGACTACGACACTCAGAACGATAACGGGTCTGCTCGAGCCGCGTGCGGGAAAAGTTATTTACGAGGGCGATGACATTAGCGGTAAACCAACTCACAAACTCGTGGCTCGCGGAATTTCCATGTCGCCCGAGGGTAGAGGAGTTTTTGCGAACCTCTCAGTTCGTGAGAATCTGCAGATGGGCGCGTATCTAAACAAAGATAGACGCAAAATCGCTGCGGATATGGAACGAGCCTTTAAGATGTTTCCGCGACTCAAAGAGCGCGAATCGCAGAAGGCCGGGACGCTGTCCGGTGGCGAACAACAAATGCTTGCCATGGGCCGCGCCCTGATGTCGAATCCTCGACTACTGCTTCTTGACGAGCCGTCACTGGGACTTGCTCCTTTGGTGGTGCACACCATCTTTGAAGCCATCGACGAGATTCGGGGCAAAGGGACTACAATTCTTCTGGTTGAACAGAATGCCCACGCAGCCCTGGGTCACTCCGATCGCGCCTACGTCATGGAGACTGGCAGAATTGTCATGGAAGGACCGTCCAAAGATCTAGCCGCGGACCCCCGCATAAAGGAAGCCTACCTTGGGGAATAGATTTGTTGAGCTTCGCGTTTACTCTGTGTCCAGGCAACCACACCCCAGCCAAAAACTAAAAGCAGCTGCGAGAATTGCTCTTCTGATGCTAGCTGGAGCGGCCCTGCTGACCCTCGCGACCTCTTGTGCGCGTCAACAGCAGTCTAGCGATACGAGGGATCGCAGCGCGATTAAGATAGGATATTTTGGCGATCTCTCCGGACCCACCTTCAATTTCGGACTGTCGGCAAAAAACGGCGCCATCATGGCCGCTGAGGAGATCAACCAGGCGGGCGGAATCAACGGCCGCAAGATTGACATCGTCATCGAAGACGATGAGGGCAGCCCGGAGCTCGCGGCAACCGTCGTCAACAAACTTACCCGTCAGGACAAAGTTGTTGCGCTCATCGCCGGTGGGGCCTCGGGAAGCAGTTTGGCCGCCGGGCCGAATGCGCAGTCCGCCAAAGTCCCGATGATCTCGCCGTCATCGACCAATCCGGCGGTTACGCAGATTGGTGACTACATCTTTCGCGCTTGTTTCATCGACCCGTTTCAGGGTGAGGTGATGGCGAAATTTTCCTACAACAGTTTACAGGCGAAGAGCGCAGCTATCATGCTCGACTTCAATTCGCCTTACAGCCGCGACCTGACGGAGTTTTTTGAGCTGAGCTTCACCAAGCTCGGCGGTCGGGTAGTCAGCAAGCAGTCGTACACTCAGGGCGACTCAGATTTCAAAGGTCAGTTGAGTTCGATGAGCGACGC
Organism: Pyrinomonadaceae bacterium; assembly: GCA_051002255.1. Lineage (GTDB taxonomy): Bacteria > Acidobacteriota > Blastocatellia > Pyrinomonadales > Pyrinomonadaceae > PSRF01. The sequence continues at coordinate 6,218 of JBPCMM010000230.1, read as the reverse complement.
CAGGCCTGACGTCATTTACGTTCCGGGTTATTACGGCGACATCGCGGTTATCGCAAAGCAGGCACGTCAACTGGGAATGACCCAACCGTTGCTGGGCGGCGACGGCTGGGACGCGCCTGAACTCTGGCAGCTTGCCGGCGATTCGATAAACGGCTCGTACATCTCAAATCACTATTCAGCCGACGATCCTTCGCCGGCGATTCAGAAGTTTGTGCACGACTACAAATTGCACTGGGGTAATCTCACACCCGATGCGCATGCGGCTCTTGCCTATGATGCGATGCGATTTCTGGCTGAAGCCATCCAACGAGCCGGCACGACCGAAGGGGATAAACTGCGGGACGCGCTGGCGCGAACCAGGAATTTTCAAGGGGTAACCGGGATTATCAGCATGGTTTCAGAGCGTAACGCGGTGAAACCAGCAGTGATTTTGAAGCTGCAGGATGGAAGGTATATCTATCAGGAAACGATCCAGCCGGAAGCACCGGAAGCAAAGGCTTCACCCTCCGCCTCGGCCTCGCCAAAGAAATCACGGAAGAAGTGAACATCGCCATCCCTGAAGGGGATGAATTTAATAGTCGTGGGCGAGCGTTTCGCGACGCCCACGGGTAGGCGAATAAAATATGCCTGACCCTGAAAGGGTCAAACGATTCCACTCCAAAGGTAACGCTCGTCGTACTCGATCCCATACTCCTCTAGCAGTTGTATCAATTCCTCCCGAAAAGTTTGCTTGCGATGATGCTCTTTCTGATTCGCAATGTATAACTTCACTCCTGGAACTTCTGACTGGCTAATTGAAAATGCTCCATAGCCATCCTGCCAATGAAAGTCTCTGAAGACATCCCCCTTCGTCTTGATTCACGATGAACTGTCTTTCTTTACATCCTGAATCAAGACACTAAGTGCAAGGTTTTTTGACTGCGAGACCAGCAAGTGCACGTGGTCGCTGGTGCCTCCAGCGGCGAGCAGTGGCGACGAATTGTTCTTGAGAATTCCACCTATGTAATTGAATAGATCCGGCTCGATTTCAGGGGTGATTATCGAAACTCGATGTTGGTTGAGAACACAATGTGGACGAGAAGGCTGGTGAGGGTTTGTGCCATTTGAGGATCCTTTCGTGAGGTTCGACCCTTTCAGGGTCGGGAACGGTTGTGAGCTTTCCGGGGGCGCTGCCCCCGGCTATTAACTTCCACGCCTTCAGCGTGAAGACCTAGCTCACGCTCTCAGCGTGAGGACAACGAAAAATGCTTCACGCCATCCTGCTAAACAGCCTCTGACTGTGAACTGAAGTGAAACTCCTTAACCTTGAGCGCCGGCAATAGCGCAGAGCTTCCCCCTTGCCCCTCGGCGCTGCCTACTCGCTCTGGCACACCGATCATCTCAACGTTCCCCGGCGCCAGTAGCTGCATCAAGCTCTGATTGAAGCGAAAGTTTTTTACGGGGTATTGCACACGGCCGTTCTCGATGTACCAGATGCCGTCGCGGGTCAATCCGGTTTGCAATGCAGTCCGTGGATCCACACCACGGATATACCAGAAACGTCCGAGCAGGATTCCGCGATCCGTAGCTTTAATCATTTCCTCGAGTGAGGATGGACGATCGGAACTTTCCATAATATTGTTCACCGGTCCTGGAGTGGGCTCCTTGCCTTTTTGCTTCGCCCAGAAGCGGGAGTAGATCAGGTTCTCCAATACCCCGTTACGTACCAGGTAGATCTTCTGAGCGGGGATACCACCCTGCGCACTTGAAGAACCAGGCAACTCTGGATTCCAGGGGTCGCTATAAACGTTGATCCGCTCGTCAAAGATTTTCTGGCCCATCTTAGTCTTTCCTTCGGGCGCGGAAAATGGGCTGCGTCCCTCGTCCGCACTGCGTGCGTCAAAACCAAACGCAAAACCTGATAGCAGGTCGGCGACTGCTTGCGGTTCCAGGATCGCCGGGTAAACGCCCGGTTCCAAAGTGCGCGGCTGGCGTGACTCCAACGCCTTGCGAATGGCCTCGCGCGCGACGCGCTTGACGTCAAGCTTCGCCACATCGAAATGATTTCTCAGGAAGTAGCCGGAGCTGCCGCCGTCAGGAGTGCGCGCCGTGGTTGAAAGACTGACTAAACTGGAACGGGAATAGTTGAAATTTCCGTTTTTGGTGGCCACGGCCGCCGCCCCGCCACGCGCCTGGTGAAACCCCGCGCCGACCACCCCAGCTTTTTCACAATTCGCAATCACCTCGTTGATTGCCCGCGCGCGCGCCTGAAGTGAAATATTTGAAGTGCTCTCGGCGTAACCGGCGACCGGCTTATAAGTCTGAGGACCGAGCGTCGGCAGGTATTCGCGGTCGACCGGGGAAATGCGTGCGAGGCTCTCGGCCTCAGCGACGATGGCTCGGAGCGATACGTCGTCAATTTCGTTGGTGGACGAGGAGCCGCGTTTCTTGTCGATCCAAACCGTCACCCCAACAGTCGTATTCTCGCGGGCTCCGCTGGTGGTAAAAGCGTTGGCTGCGAACCGCAGGTGCGAATAGTTTTCGCTCCCCACACTGACCGCAGCATCGTCAGCTTTCACGTAGCTGAGTAGTTTATCTGTGAGCTCGCGGGCTTCTTTCTCATTGAGTAACATCCCGACTCTCCCGTCCTAGAACATTGAACCCTTCAGTAATTACCGAGTTGTTCAGTCTTGTTTCGTGCGGTTTAGTGTGATTTCGTGGATCGAGTCTCTGCCGACGATATGGCGATCCACGAAATCACGCGAACAATCACGAAGAACAAAGCGCTGTTCCATCATTCATTGGACCCTGAACCTATTTGCTTGTTATCCCATTCTTTAAAGAGAAGCCACCCTAGCTGGCAGCGGTGTTTAGAACATTGACTTGACGAAAACGCGCTACCGGACAACCATGGCTGACGGCATTCGATTGCCCTGGTTCGCCTTTACCATCGTTAAAGCTGCCGCCGACTTCGTAAGTCGCTGGTCCACCCAATCCATCACAGGAATTCCAGAAGTCTGTCGTGCGCGACTGGTAGGCGACATCTCGCACCATTGGCCCCACTTTTCCGTTCTTGATCTCCCAGAACGTCTGGCCGCCGAATTGGAAGTTATAACGCTGCTGATCGATCGAGTAACTTCCGTTGCCGTAGATGAGAATTCCCTTCTCGATCCCCGCGACCAGGTCGTCCAGGCTCGTGTTGCCCGGTGCCGGCTGCAGGGAGACGTTGGGCATTCGGGGAAAGGAGATGCTGCCCCAGCTATCGGCGTGTAGACAACCATAGGATTTCTTGCCGGGTGCCATGTGGGCAAGGTCACGAGTGGTTTGCCAGTCAACGAAAATGCCGTTCCTAATCAGATGCCACTGCTGACCGGGAACACCTTCGTCATCGTATCCAATCGTCGCCAGCCCGCCGCGCTGAGTTCGATCGGCAACGAAGTTCACAATCTTGGAACCAAACTGCAGCTTGCCGGTTTTGTCTGGAGTGATAAAACTGGTTCCGGCATAGTCAGCTTCCCACCAGAGCGCTCGATCGAGTTCGGTCGGATGGCCCACAGACTCATGTATCGTTAACCACAGATGCGAGGGATGCAGCACCAGGTCATACTTGCCCGGCTCGATTGGCTTCGCCTTGAGTTTGGCCACCGCGTCGTGGCCGGCCCGCTCCGCTTCCTGGTGCCAGGGATACTTTTCCATGTACTCGTAGCCCATCCCCTGCGGTCCGCCAAAGTCACTGCGCGACTGAAAATCGTTTGCCGAAGGGTTAACGGCCGTCACGTTGAAAGACGGATTAGCACGAATGATGTACTGCTCGATGCGGGAACCGTCGGTTGAGGCATAGAATTTCTGTTCGTTGACAAAGCTCATCTGAGAGTTGACGAAACTGACCCCTTTGGTTTTCAACGCTTGCTCATTCAACTTCAGGAGAAACTGAATCTTTTCATCGATGGCCACATCAAAGGGATCTTTTTCAAAGGCGCTCTTCCAATTCGCGACAACTTTCGACGCCGGCGCCATGGTCACTCGCTTTCGCTGATAGACGGAGTTTGCCCGCGCAATCTCTACCGCCTGTCGCGTAATACGGCGTACTTCGTCGGAAGAAACGTCGCGGCTGGAAGCGAAACCCCAGGTGCCTTTGAAAAGTACGCGCACTCCAAAGCCGAAACTCTGGCTACGCGAAACATTCTGCACCTGCTTCTCACGAGTAGAGATCTGCTCGTTGCGATAGCGGTTGATTCTTATGTCGGCGTAGGTCACACCCAGCTTACGGGCGGTACTGAGCGCGATATCGGCAAGCGAATTTTTGTCGACCGCTGCAGCCGCTGCCGCTTCAGTAGCGTTGACTTCACTAACCCAACTTGGGAGTCCAGGCAAAGCCACAACACCCGCGGCCAGAGCTGTGGTCTTTATGAAATCGCGACGAGAGGTTTTCATGGAAAAGCCCTCATTGGGAAGGATTGAAATGGCGGGTTGATCTAACGCGGAGCGCTGGGAATTGTCAACAAACGATCCACGAATCACACGAAGTAACATGAATTAAGGCATCCATTCGTGGGCGTTTCGTGTAGTTTCGTGGATCGTATTTGTTTTCAGCAGCCTGCACATTAGCTTGTCAAAGACCTGCGGGCTGCAGCCAGAGCGTCAGTCACGCATTCGGGAGAGGTGCCCCCGATTTGTGACTTTGTCTGAAGCGTTTGCTTCAATGAAAGTACAGCAAATACATCTTCGTCAATCAGGGTCGATAAGGGTCGCATTTCCTCAAGCGATAGCTCCTGCAATTCCACGCCACGTGCGATGGCCTGCACCACAATTCTTCCCACTGTCTCGTGTGCTTCGCGAAAACGTATTCCCTTGCGCACGAGATAGTCTGCCAGCTCCGTCGCATTCATGTAACCCGTTGATGCAGCGTCGCGAGTGCGTACCTCGTTGATGCTGAGGTCGCGCAGCACCGTCGCGGTGACTCCCAGACAAGCGCTGACGGTGTCGAAAGAATCAAAGACCGCCTCTTTGTCCTCCTGCATATCCTTGTTGTATGCGAGCGGCAAGCCCTTGAGCATTGTTAGGAGGGATGTGCCGTGGCCAAAAACGCGGCCGGCCTTGCCACGCACAAGCTCCATCGAGTCGGGGTTTTTCTTTTGCGGCATCAGGCTGGAGCCTGTGGCAACTGCGTCACTCAATTCGAAGAAACCAAATTCAGTGGTCGAGTAGAGGATGATATCTTCTGCCAGCCGCGAAAGGTGAACCATGATCAGCGAGCAGGCGCTCACGAACTCCACGCAGAAATCACGATCGCTCACCGCATCAATGCTGTTGCGAGATACGCTGTCAAAGCCTAACTCCCGCGCTACGGATTCACGATCGATAGGGTAAGAAGTTCCGGCGAGTGCCGCGGAACCGAGGGGCAAAACGTTCACCCGTTTGCGGCAATCCGTTAGGCGCTCGCGATCACGTGATAGCATTTCAAAGTAAGCCAGACACCAATGCGCGAAAAGTATAGGCTGTGCTCGTTGCAAATGTGTGTAACCCGGCAGCACGGCGCCGGGATGCGCGTCAGCAAGATCCAACAAAGCCCCCTGAGTAGCACTCACGCCCTCGACCAGGTCGGTTAGCGCTTCCCGCAACCAAAGCCGAAGATCTGTAGCGACCTGATCGTTTCGGCTGCGCCCGGTGTGCAGTTTTCGTCCCGTGTCCCCTATCAATTCCACCAGGCATGACTCCACGAACGAATGAACGTCCTCGAATTTAAGGTTGTCGAAATAGCCGGCATCGGCGATCCCTCGATCGAGTATGGTTTGCAGGCCGGCATTAATCCTCGTCGCTTCCTCGCGGGTTAGTACTCCGGCGCTCGCCAGGCCATTGCAGTGCGCCACACTGGCGCGTACATCAGCTACAAACATTCTGCGGTCGAAACCAAACGAGCGGTTGAAATCAACAAAGCCGCGATCCGCTTCGCCGGTGAATCGGCCCCCCCACAAGTTTTTGGAATCGCTCATTCGTTTCTCCTGTTACCTCGCGCCCCTCATGTTATCGCAGCGTGGTCCACTCAGTTTAGCAGCGTGGCGACTCTGTCAAAACTCAGCGATCACCAATAGGAGAGCTCAAGTCCCGTTAATTTGCAGGTTGGGGGTGGCTGGGCCCCGCTCGAACGGCTGGAGTGGTACTTAAGCTTCAACTAACAGCCTCATCGCTCAGGCCTTAGTGTTTTCAGTTGGAAGAGTCTTTTTCCCCTCCTACTGATT
>JBPCMM010000229.1:0-48941 GCA_051002255.1 Pyrinomonadaceae bacterium | reverse complement strand
GTGGAGGCTCTAGGCAAAACCCCGGGGAAAGATGCACGCGCGCAAAAAGCTACCTACCCATCGCTCTATGGAATCGAGGCTGCACATCAGCGCGCGGATCTGCTTCACCAGGAGGCGTGCGCCGTGCTGGAGCAGATCGACACACCCACCGAGCGTCTGCGCGCGATTGCTGATTTTATTCTGAAGCGAAAAGCCTGATTTATTTCTTCTGCCCGCTGCCCACTGCCCACTGTATCCACCATGTCTTCAACACTCATCGACCTCAGCCACACCATCGAGCACGGCATGATCACCTACAAAGGACTGCCGGCGCCGGTTATCTCCGCTCATCTGACCCGCGAAGCATCTCGAGCGCTGTACGCACCGGGAACCGAGTTTCACATCGGCAACATTGAAATGGTGGCCAATACAGGCACATATCTCGACAGTCCCTTCCATCGCTATGAGGAAGGGAAAGATCTCGCAGATCTGCCGTTGGAGTCGCTCGCGTATCTGGAAGGCATCATCGTGCGGCATGTTAGCCGCGCGGAACGTGAGCTTGAGCGCGCGAGGTTCCCAAACATAGAGACGACTGCGGAGAATCTATCCGGCCCAGACGATCGGGTGATCACAGCAGCCGCTTTGGAACACCTGGACGTAAGAGCTAAAGCTGTACTCTTCTACACTGCCTGGGACATGTGCTGGAGAACTGAAGATTATTCAAGCGGCAGGCATCCCTTTCTCAGTGGGGACGCGGCGGCGTTTCTGGCTAACGCTGGAGCTGCGCTCGTGGGTATTGACTCCTACAACATTGACGACACGGCTGATGGTCACCGGCCCGCCCATTCAATTCTCCTGGCCGCGGGCATACCCATCGTTGAGCATTTGTGCGGTTTGCGCCAACTCCCGATTACCGGCTTCCGGTTTTTTGCGGTGCCGGTAAAAGTGAAAAGCTTCGGCACCTTTCCGATACGCGCATTCGCTATGGTGACGAAGAACTGATTTTTCTCAACGGGCTAAGAGCTCGGCAGCGGTTCACCAGCCACTTGTTCGCGGCTCTTTGGCTTCGAGTATCTCGAGCTAACGCCTGGTAATAGAAAGCTCGCGCAACCTCTCTTCGTTCAGCGCGAATGGCTGCGTAGTTAGGACCGCTACTTCCTTTACGACGACTACTTCTTCCTTCCTGGTGATTCTGAGACCGAGCCAGATGCCTAAGACTGCAAACACCAGCGCGGTCAATCCACCGTAGATCTCCACTGAATGCTCCACCACCAGAAAACGATATTCGACGAGTTTGAGCACGACGATCAGCAACCCGCCGCACAGGCCATAGACGAGGCCATAAACAATTATGTGCTTTTTCATATGCGGAATCGGGACCGCAGTCGATTACCCGGAAGGTTCAATGACGACTGTCCTGATGGTGGCCTTACACCGGAGGTGTTCGCAAATTGCAGCCCAGGGTTTCCTTACCCTGGGATTAGGGCCCATCAATAATATGCTTAACTCTGAAGAAGTTCGCGAGGAGATTGCCGCCCTATTCGCCAACTCCTTGGCGTTATTATGGTTCATGAACGTGTGAAACGCAGGATAGGAAACCCTGGGCTCCAATTCGCGAACACCTTCAGTATTGACTTATCTGCGACGTGAGTTTTCAAACCCGGTCGCTCCGTTGAGTGATTAACCGCTATTCGAGGACGGCTTCGCGAACCTGCTTCTCCTGATCTTCACGAAACTGACGCAGCTTTTCCCTTAGTTCGGGCCGACTATTAGCGAGTATCGCCACTGCGAACAGCGCGGCATTGGTGGCTCCGGGTTTTCCAATCGCAAGTGTTCCGACCGGAATGCCAGCCGGCATCTGAACGGTGGAGAGTAGGGAATCCATACCGCTCAATGCGTCACTCTTCATCGGCACACCAAGCACGGGCAGGGTTGTGTGCGCAGCAATGACGCCCGCCAGGTGAGCTGCACCGCCGGCTGCGGCGATGATTACTTCGGTGCCGCGAGCCTGGGCGTTCGAGGCAAAAGCTGAGGCCAACTCGGGGGTCCGATGCGCGGATATTACCCGACACTCATGCGGGACGCCGAAACGCGTCAGCATCCCGTCTGTATGACGCATCGTTTCCCAGTCGGACTTGCTGCCCATGATGACTGCGACGAGAGACTTCGGATTTCGGATTTCGGATTTCGGATTTCGCTTCTTTACCATCGCCGCAGCCTTTCCACCGTTAGATGTTTCAAGTTAAGCAAACTCCCCAATTCGAAATTCGAAATTCAGGCCCCTTGATCCAGCGAATAGCCACGTTCGCCGTCGAAGGTATAAAGGTTCTCGGTCTTGATAAAGTCGTAGCCTGCACGTGCGAAGCGCTCAAGCAGGGAAATGATTTGCGGGTGCGAGACTGCGCCGGCATTGTTTTCAGATAGGAAGCGACAACGCCAGTGATCGGAGCAGAAAGTCTCCGAGTGACCACCCGGCCACACCTTCAAGCCGCGATTGCTCATCATCTCGAGCTTCAGACCGTTTCCGTTAAGACCTTTAAGCGAGCTGCCCAGATCGTTTGCCGAAGCAGCTGACCAGTCGAGAAAAACATCAACACCCACCAAATCCTTCTTCGCCCGCACGTGGGCGGCGGAAGCTGGCTTCCTTTCAGCGCCTTCGCTTTCGACCGGCTTGTAATTCGCTGCCTTGAGCGTTTGCGGCGTCAGCCCAACGCGCTGCACAACTGCGTCGGCAAACTCCTTCGTGCCCACTTTCTCCCGACTCACTCCGTCTTTGTAGACGTCGTAGGTGTGTATTCCATCTTCAAGCGTTCGCAGCCAGGCATTGTGCACTCGCTCCGCCACGCCGGTCTCTCCGATGTGGACCAGCATCATCACGGCGCCCAGCAACAGGCCCGACGGATTGGCCAGATTCTGCCCGGCTCGGCGCGGAGCAGACCCATGAATCGCTTCAAACATCGCCACGTGATCACCAATATTCGCCGAACCCGCGAGGCCGACCGAGCCGGCAATTTGCGCCGCCACGTCCGAAAGCACATCGCCATAAAGATTCGGCATTACCAACACATCGAAAGCCTCAGGTGTATCGGCAAGTTTGGCGGCACCGATGTCTACGATCCAGTGTTCGTTTTCAAGATCCGGATACTCCGCGGCGATCTCCGTAAACACTCTGTGAAAGAGGCCGTCCGTAAGCTTCATGATGTTGTCTTTAGTGAAGCAGGTGACCTTCTTGCGATTATTTCTGCGCGCGTATTCGAAAGCGTAGCGCACGATCTTCTCCGAGCCGGGACGTGAGATCAGTTTCAAACACTGGACCACCTGATCGGTCTGGCGGTGCTCGATGCCGGCATAGAGATCCTCTTCGTTCTCACGGACTATAACCACATCCATCTGCGGGTGCTTGGTCTGGACAAACGGGTGATAGGAGACGCAGGGACGAACGTTGGCATAGAGGCCGAGGGTCTTGCGCACCGTCACGTTCAAACTCTTGTAGCCGCCGCCCTGCGGAGTAGTGATCGGAGCTTTGAGAAAAACCTTTGTGCGGCGCAGCGATTCCCATGCGCTGGGCTCAATGCCTGAGCTGTTGCCTGCGAGATAGACCTTCTCGCCGATATCTATTGTTTCAATATCCAGGTCGGCCCCGGCACCTTTCAGGATGTGAAGCGTGGCGGCCATGATCTCGGGACCGATGCCGTCGCCATGTGCGACAGTGAAAGGAACACGTTTAGGCATATTGCAGCTTTAGCCTTTCGTTCGGCGCGGTCGGTTTTTGAATAACAGAGAAGCAAGCAATATAAGCTAAAACCGGAGCGGCAGGCAATCACATGAAATGGCGAGTAGTGTCATGATCCACCTAGCGCCGGAGGCGCGGCAGAAGGTAGCCAGGGGCAAGCGCTTGGCGCGCCGCCCCTGGGTTACATCAACAACAGGACCCGCCCTGAAAAGGGCGTAAAGAACCTCACAAAACCTGACTATCTGGAGATGTTGAAACTGTAGCGCGGTTGAATACGACGAGAGCCATGTTTGGTTATGCTTGCTGCGCCCCTTCACAGGGCGCGGTTGTGGTGGTCGGACTTGATCCAGGGGCTGCGCGCCAATGCGCTTGCCCCTGGCTACCATCTGCCGCGCCTCCGGCGCTGGTTGAGAGCCGGCCGCGGCGATCGAGCAGTTTAACGGCAAGGACTTTGGTGGTCGTAATTTGACAGTTAATGAAGCTAAGCCGAGAGCGGATCGCGGTGGCCGTGGTAATTACGGTGGCGACCGTGGAGGCTATCGAGGTGGCGGCGGTGGTGATCGCAGTGGCGATCGCTACGAACGCGAGCCGCGGTGGTAAAGAGCGTTCTGGGAAAAAGGGGAAAGGGGAAAAAGAGGAATAGGGCGCGCCCGAGGGTGTTAGCGGTATTCTCTCCATTCCCCGTTTACCCTTTGCCCTCGTTTATTTCCTCGCTGCCGGCGTGAGCTTCAATTTCAAGCGCTCGCTACCGCGCCTAATTTCCACTTCATACTCCCGACCAGCTTTCATTTCGCCTAACGCGGCCGTGTAGTCGTAGACATTGTGCACGTCGCGTCCGGCCATCTTCACAATCCTGTCGCCGGCCTTCAATCCAGCCTGAGCTGCCGGGGAATCATCACGCACTCCGTCCAACAATAAACCGTCGCTCGAGTCAGCGTAGTTAGGAATGGTGCCGAGAAAAACGCGGAACCCGGTCGAGCGTCCCGAGCCTGCGCTTTTGGCGACCTGGTATGTGGGCCGTTTGTCGCTCGCGTCGACGTCATGAACGATGCGGGCCACCATTGCGAGTATGCGGGCCTCGTCGCCATAGTTGATCTTCTCCGCAGTATCAGAAGGCTTGTGATAGTCGACGTGTGTCCCGGTCCAGAAGAAGAGGATGGGGACCTGCTTGGCGTAGAACGAAGAGTGATCACTTGGGCCAAAACCATCTTCGTTCAAGGTAAGCAGAAACTGTTTGGCTACATCGCTGCCGACAACCACTCGGCCGTTGGCACCAACCACCATCGGCAAGCTGTTGGAAGGGTGGGCCTCAGAACTCGCATTGACAGTCAGGCCCTGTAGGACGTTGGCCCGCTCGATTATCGCCGGCCACTCCGGCGCGGTGCCGACCCCTCCGATCACGAGTTTCCCGTCCTTCATCCGGCCAATCATGTCCATATTAATCATGGCGACAGTGTTTGCGAGCGGGGCCACGGGGTGGTTGACGTAGTAATTCGAGCCGAGCAGTCCTTCTTCCTCTCCGCTGAAAGCTACGAAGACGATCGTTCGTCGTGGTTTGGGTCGCTGAGTTGAAAACAACCGCGCCAGCTCGATCACGCCAGCAGTTCCGGAAGCATTGTCATCTGCTCCGTGGTGCACATCGCCTTCTCGCCGGGCCAGGCTGCCCGCGCCGCCTCGACCCAGATGATCATAGTGCGCTCCAATCACGATGGCTTCGTTTTTCAGGGTTGGATCAGAGCCCTCGAGTATGCCGATGACGTTTGCCGCAGGGACTTCGCGGCGGATGATGTCAACTTGAAGGGTTACCTTCACAGAATCAAGCAGCCTGGGTTCCAGGGTTTTGTCCCGCTCAGCAGACCGACCCATCTTTGTCGCAGTTGCAATCATTTCGCGGATTGCAGTTTCAAGTTCGGAAATGGAATTCTGTAAGCCGCCGGCCTGTAGAATACGTTCGGCGCTCTGTTTTGAGATGGCAACTACCGGCAAGCCGGCCTCGCTGGTGTTGTTGTCGTAACAAAGGCGCGACAGCGGGTCGTCTTTGAAATTCACCTCGCGCCCTATGACGATCAATCCTTTCGCGCCCGCGTTGCGCGCCGCGATCGCTTTGAAGCGCAAGTCTTCGTAGCGCGCAAAAGTGCCGTGCGGATTGTCTCCATCGGGTGTGCCTGAGAATGCTACTGCAACATATCCGTCGACTCGGGAACCGGCGTAATCGTCATAGAACAATTCCGGAGCAGTGATGCCGTAGTTCACGAAAGCAAGCGGCGCATCAACAACACGAGTACTTGAGGAGAAACCCGCCGGCACCCAGTCGTCGCCGGCGCGGAAGTCGAGAGCTGCCGTGGCCGTTCCAGCACTTCCGGCTGGCCGGATTGACGTTTGCGGAATCAACCGCAACATGTTGTTCTTGCCGAGTTCAACGCCCGCGACAAACGGAAATCGTTGCAGGAATCTGGATTGAGCTTCGCCCCTGGTGCGCGGCGCGTGGGCAGACGGATCACCGGGCTTCAAACCGAGACGGACAAACTCGCCGGCTATGAACTGGGCCGCGCCGTCAGCTCCGGGCGTCCCCGTGCGCCGGCCTTCGAGTGCTTCGGAGGCGAGGTAGGTGATGTGTGAGCGCAATCGCTCCGCGCTGGGTGCGATTTGAGATGCTGGTTGCTGCGCAATTGCCGCGATCGGTATCGCGATGCTGAGGATGAGGAACAAAAATTTCCAGCGGAACAGTTTGGTTTTCATTGCAAAAATTCCCCAGCTTACATCTGAGTTCTATGTTCTGAAGTTAGTAAACTTGAGAGTCGCGTCCTAATTCCATTTTTTTGTGCTCAGTATGCCGTGAAGCAAGAACCCGTGGTTCTTGCTGGTTGACCATTCGACCGAGGAAAGCGATCCACGAAATCACACGAACGACCACGAAGTCTTGTGATGTCATTTCGTGCGATTTTGTGGGATCGTCTCCTTTGGTTGGGGTACAGAACGGGCGGTTCAAATTTGGCAACCTGCTTTGGCAACCTGCCCCTAACCCTATTCAACCCAATCCGCAATAAATACGTTCGTCTCGCCGCGAGCCTTCGCACTGCGATTGGAGGCAAACACAATTTGCTTTCCGTTAGGCGAGAACATCGGGAAGCCATCAAAGGTGTCATTGAATGTGATGCGCTCGAGCCCTGATCCGTCGACGTTGATTTTGTAGAGATCGAAATCCCGTCCTTTGGGGTCATCCATGTTTGACGAGAAGATGATTCGTTTGCCGTCCGGGAAGAAATAGGGCGCGAAGTTAGCTTTGCCATTACGGGTAATTTGCCGTTTGTTAGAACCGTCAGCATTCATGACCCAAAGCTCAAGGGTGCTGGGACGGATCAAGTTGTGCTTGAGCAGGCTCTGATAATCACTCTTATCCTTTTCGGTTTGCGGGTGATGCGCGCGATAGACGATCTGCCTGCCGTCGGGGGAAAAAAAGGGCCCACCATCGTAGCCGAGTTCATTCGTCAACCGACGAACATTTTGGCCGTTTGCGTCCATCGTGTAAATATCGAGGTCGCCGTCTCGCATTGAGGTGAAGACTATCTTCTTACCGTTCGTCGAGATCGTCGCCTCGGCATCGTAGCCTGGCGTCTTTGTCAGCTGCTGAATCTGTGAGCCATTTGGGCGGGCAATGAAAATGTCATAGCTGGGGTAGATGGCCCATACATAGCCCTTGGAAAAATCTGGACGCGGCGGGCAGGCGGTTCCGCCCAGATGAGTCGATGAGTAGAGCACGCGACCCAGATTAGGGAAGAAATAGGAGCACGTCGTTCGGCCAGCGCCATTTGAAATCATTTTTAAGGCCGAGCCGTCTACATTCATCGTATAAATCTGGTCACATTCGCGGCCGTCGCGCGTGGACTGAAAAATAAGCTTTCGACCGTCCGCTGAAAAATAGGCTTCAGCGTTTTCGCCACCAAACGTTAACTGCTTGATATTACCCAGGTGCTCCTCAGTCTGAAGCGGTGATGCGACGGACGGTTTCACCTCCGGTAAGTGGCCAAGTGTCACCAGGATTACCGCTAGAATTCCAATCGCAGACAAGCAAGCTAATGATTTCACGATTAGGTGTCCTGTTCTAAAGAATTAATGCCAGTCACTGAATTTATGCGTGCGCGGCAGTGGATGCAACCTGGCTCTCGGTCTTGGCGATTGTGCTCGACTTACGCCACCGAATAACCAGCAGAACCAGCGCGGTGATCCCGATGAGAATGCTGATCAACTGCGATGTGGAGAGACCAGTTAAGGACGTCAAACCCAAAAGGTCGCTGCGCTTGTTGTCGCGAACGAACTCAATCATAAAACGAATGACCGAATAGATTAAGACGTAAAGGAGTATTACCTGTCCGCTAAAACGCTTGTGCTTGTGCAGCCACAGCAGAAAGAGGAACACTATCAGCATTGAGAATGACTCGTAGAGTTGCGTCGGGTGAAGATGTACGTCAATAGGGACGCCAGTAATCTGATGTCCCAACTCCGTGAACTTCACGCCCCAGGGCAAAGAAGTGGGCGTACCCCAACAGCAGCCGGCGGCAAAACATCCCTGGCGGCCGAAGAAATTTCCGAGGGCGATGCCGGGTGCGCAGGCGTCGGCGGTTTTCCACCAGGGCAGATTGTAACGACGCATTAGAAAGTAGCCGGCGAGTATCGCCCCGATCAGCCCACCATAGAAAACTCCGCCCGAACGGAGGAAGTCGAGCGAAAGCAGCTGCAGCGGGTTCTCCCGATACTCGGGCTCGACAAAGAACATCAGGATCTTCGAGCCGATAAGCGACGCCAGGAGCATCCAGAGGCTCAAGTCGTATATCTTTTCGCGGGGTAATCCATCACGCCCGGCGAGTCTGACCGTGATCAGGATCGCGCAGAGAAAAGCGAGCGCGAGAAACACGCCGTACGTGTTTATGGGAAAGTTGCCGATGCGAAATAGTTCCGGATACATGGTTCTTTGTACTTTGTCTTTTGTACTAAGCGCAAAGTTCACAGCTCACGACACTGGGAGCCGAATCTATTGCCACTGACAACGGACAACGACTACTGACTTACTACCGACCTCTTCTCTCTTCTTCCTTCAAGAATCAGATCGTAGGCCAGCAGGCCTGCGCCGACGCAGATACTTGCGTCTGCGACGTTGAACGTGGGCCAATGATACGAGCCGGCATGCACAGAGATAAAATCGATAACATAGCCTAGTCGCACGCGGTCAGTCAGATTTCCGGTAATGCCTGCCAGCAGCAACGCGCACGCACCCAGAATGCGATCGTCGTTGCGGGGAGTGCGCATAAAATAGTAGAGCACAGCGACGGCTGCGGCGAGCGCGAGAATGACCAAGAACCAGCGCCCAAAGGACCCGCCTTCCTGTAACTGGCCAAAAGCGATGCCTCTATTCTCCGTGTAAACAAAATCCAGGAAGCCACTGATAATAGTTCGTTCATCACCGAATCGAAGCGCACGCAATGCCCAAGCCTTGCTTGCCTGGTCAGCCATGTAGATGCCAAACGCGACAAGCAGGTAGCCCGCGCGCCAACCAAGGCGGGTGGATGAATTATCTCTCGGTGGAACTTCGTTCATGCGCCCGCCAGAATTATTCGAACGTCAAAGTGGTCGCCAAAGGTGTTCGCCGCTTGCCGAACCCGTGCGGAAGCTCTGAAACTGTGTCAAAGCTCGACTTGAATTACGCTTTTAGCGTTATTTGTACCGAGTTTTCAAACGGTAGCGACCGGATCCTTAGAGTCAACCAACGGTTCATCCCTAAGCTTCTAATAAACTAAACAGTGTCCCGCTCAATCTCTTCCAAAGCTGTTACGCAGCGCTCGCAAACAGCGGGGTAACGGGGCGATTCTCCTACGCGAGTTGAGTAGTTCCAGCAGCGCTCACATTTTTCGCCGGCCGCGGGATGGATCTTGATTAGCACCCCGCTCGCGCCTTCTTCCGAAGAAAGCACATCTACCTGCGAGACAATGAAGATGTAGCGCAGTTGCTCTTTGTATCGTTCAAGCAGTTCGTAAGCGCTCCCCGCCGCTGAGATCTCAACGCGCGCCTCCAACGAGCTGCCAATCAACTTGGCGGTTCTTGATTCTTCCAGGGCCCGGAGAACGTCGTCGCGGATCTCAAAAAGTCTTTCCCACTCTGAGAGCACGGCGGTGTCGGTTTGCTGATTAGCCTCGGGAAATGTGCCGAGATGTACCGACGCCGTTCGTACTTTGGTATCGTGTGCCGGCAGGTTTTCCCAGATCTCGTCAGCCGTAAAAGCTAGTATGGGCGCCAGCATGAGCGCGAGCGAGTCGGCAATCCGATAGAGGGCTGTCTGCGCAGAGCGTCGCGCGGGATTGCGCGGCGCAAATGTATAGAGACGATCCTTGATGATGTCGAAGTAGCGCGCTGAAAGTGTAACGGTGGAAAAGTTGTAGAGAGTATGATAGACCGTATGAAACTCGTAGGCTTCAAACGCTTTGCGCACCCTTCCAATCACAGCATCTAGCTCAGCCAGCGCCCACCGATCGATCTCCAGCATATCCTCTTTTGTGACGCTGTCGCGTGCGGGATCAAACCCGTGAAGATTGCCCAGTGCAAAGCGAGCGGTATTGCGCAGTTTGCGATAACCGTCGGTGACGCGCTGCAATATTTCCACCGAGCAACGCATATCGTCGAAATAATTTGAGGAGGCACACCACAAACGGAGAATTTCCGCACCCGCGTCTTTAATGACTTCATCCGGCGGCACGGCATTACCCGTTGACTTGTGCATTGCCTTACCTTGCGCATCCACCGTCCAACCATGGGTGAGTACGGTCTTGAACGGAGCACGGCCGCGCACCGCCAGTCCCACCATCAGTGATGAATTGAACCACCCGCGAAACTGATCACCACCTTCGATGTACACGTCAGCCGGCCAGCGCAACTCAGGGCGATTCTCCAGTACGGCAATTGATGAGGCGCCACTATCGAACCAAACGTCCAGAATGTCGGTCTCTTTGATCCACTCGTCCGCGCCACACTTTTTACACTCGTACCCTTCCGGCAACAGCTCGTGCGCCTCGCGTGTGTACCAGGCATCGGCTGACTCGCGTTCAAACACGTCGGCAACGTGGTTGATGATTTGAGGATCTGCCACGGCCTCATTGCACTTAGCGCAGTAGAAGACTGGAATGGAAACTCCCCAGACGCGCTGGCGGGAGACGCACCAATCCGGCCGGCCCTTGAACATGTTGCGCATCCGCTCCTCGCCCCAGGAGGGAAGCCACTCGACGCGTTCGATTTCTCGCAAGGCAGCTTCCCTGAGCGAAGCGGGAGACGTCGACGTCGCGTCGGAGAAGTTTTCGGTGAAGTTGGTGCGATCACGACCATCTTCGTCGCGCTCCACCACTGGGCCACCAGCCCGGTCCATGGAAATAAACCACTGCGGCGTGGCGCGAAAGATTACCGGATTCTTACAGCGCCAACAGTGCGGGTAACGGTGCTCGTAGTTTTCTGTGAACAGTAGTACACCGCGTTCTCGCATGAATTCCACAATTCGAGGATTGGCTTCGAAGACATTCTGACCGGCAAAGTGCTCGACTTCAGGCGTGAAGTGGCCCGCGTTATCCACCGGGCAGTAAATATCAAGACCGTAACGCTTACCGATTACAAAGTCGTCGTGCCCGTGGCCGGGCGCGGTGTGTACACAGCCGGTGCCTGCCTTGCCGGTAACTTTCTTCTCTCTCGCTTCTCTGACATCCAGTTCGACTTCGGCGTCAGCCTCGCCGCCCAGAGTTACGTGTTCTCCCAGCATCAAGAGCGACGTGCGACCAAGCCAGGCATGACGGCATTCGAGCCGATCGAGTTTGATACCGGGAAAGCGCGCGAGCACTCTGGGCGCGACACGTTCCCCGCTCGCATCCCGTTCGCCGAGATCGCATTTAGCGGCCACCGACTCGAGCAATTCACTGGCGACGATATAAACCTCATCGCCATGCTCGAACGCCACATACTCAAAGTCCGGATGCACAGCTATACCGAGATTGGCGGGAAGCGTCCAGGGCGTAGTGGTCCAAATCAGCACGAAAACTTTACGACCTGCCAGTGCCGGATCGATTGAGCCCGGATCGCTGCTCAAAGGAAACTTGACGTAAACCGAAGGACTCGTGTGCTGGTGATACTCAACTTCGGCTTCGGCAAGCGCTGTTTGATCGTGAATGCACCAATAGACGGGCCGTGCGCCTTTGTACACGTAACCGCGCTCGACGAAGCGGCCGAAGAGCCGCGCCGTTTCCGCTTCGTAGTGGTTGGACATCGTGAGATACGGATTGTCCCATTCGCCCAGAATGCCGAGTCGCTGGAAGTCTTTCGTCTGGCGTTTCAATGCCTCTGACGCGTGCTCCCGGCAGGCGCGGCGAATCGACACTGCCGGCATATTGGCTTTCTTCGCACCGAGCTTACGATCTACATAGAGCTCGATCGGCAGACCGTGGCAGTCATAGCCAGGAACATAGGGCGCGTCGTAGCCCATCATTGTGCGCGATTTGACGATGAAGTCTTTTAGGATCTTGTTCATCGCCGTGCCGAGATGGATGTCGGCATTTGCGTAGGGAGGTCCATCATGCAAGATGAACTTCTCCGCGCAGGAGCGCTCCTGCCGGATCATTTCATAAAGACGAAGTTCGGACCATTTTTTTAGACGCGCCACTTCACTCTGCGCGAGATTGGCCTTCTGCGAGAAAGCAGTCTTTGGCAGGTTGATCGTCTTTTTCAGATCGAGTGGTGTTTCAGTGGACATAATTACCGTTTTAAGAATCAACAATACTAACAGGAGAACTGCGCGGGCGCCAAAATCGCAGAAGCCATGTGGTATATCCTAATTTGAGAGTTGGCATGGTGGAGCAATCGATCCACGAAACCACACGAACGAACACGAAAATTTTGTTAGTGATATATTTCGTGGTATTTCGTGGATTGTTCTTAATTTCCAAGCCCACTTCACTGCAGGCAGGTGAAGAAGACAAAGGCCTCGTAAACTAAAAACCCGAACCACGCTCTTGGATGAGATGGTTCGGGTTCTTGCGAACTGCTGAGGCGGTTGCTTAGCCGATGAACATCTCATCCTCTCCGTAAATCTGATTAATGGGCTTCGGCGCGGGCGCCACGAGAACTTCGAGGCCGCGGCGGAAGCCCGCCATAATTGCCGCCAGCTCACGCGCCGGCTCGATGACTTTGGTCTGAACGAAGTCGGCAGTCGAAGCAATCTGACGGTGGGTATTGTCAATCGTGCGGCTGACGAGCTCCACCTTATCGCGAGCCTGGTGGGCGCTCTCGCTAACCACCTGCTTCAGCTCACCCACTTCTCCCTTGATTATGGCCAGCGATTCGGAGAAGTGCATGGTGGCGGTAGAAAGATGGTTGGACATGACGTTGAACTGCTCAGCGATCTGCTTCCCTTGCACTGCAATCTGCCGACCCTGTTCGCTCATCACGGTGACTCTCTCCACGAGGGGCTCGAGTTTTTCTTCAAGCCGGTTAACCGACTTGACCGCGCGACTCACAAACACGGCAATCGAAACCATCGCCAGAGCGATGACGATGAAGGACAGAGTGATAACCACCATCACCCAGAACATTGGATCATTAGTATTGATCTGCAGAGCGAAAAACATAAGATTGCCGATTGCCAAATTCCGATTGCCAATTTGTGATTGCTCCCTCCGTGTGGCTACTGTAAATCGGCAATCGAAATCGAAAATATTTTTAGTTAGTCGTCTCGTCGTATTTCGGGGCAGCTTCCATTCTTCCCGATAATTCGGTCTTCCGTTTTTCTTCCTGATAGGCTTTCTTGCCGGCGTCGATTGCCGCTGCCACAGTGCCGGTTTGCCGGGACGCGCTCTCGCGGGCCGTGCGGGCCACCTCACCAACCTTCTCAGAGGCTGTTGAGTAAAGTTCAGAGGCGCGTTCACGAGTGCTTTCGTAGTATTCGCCGGCACGGTCGCCAAGTTGCTGGGCCGCCTCGCGCGAACGGTCGATGCCCTTGCGGGTCGCCTCGGCAATATCGCCGCGAAGTTCCTGACCAGATTTCGGTGCGAACAGGAGCGCTAGAATTGCCCCGATTCCGCCGCCAATTAAGAGGTAAGTTAAACGAGCAGAGATATTGTCGCCACTATCCCGCCGATAGTCATCGCTTCCCATGAGGGATTCCTTTCTTCAGAAGCGAAGCCCCGTGGCCTCGCAAGTTAAGTTGATTCTTGGAGAATTCCAGTTTTGGACTATAACAAATAGGGCTGGATCGGCGCAACAAGATGACTGGAGGGTAGTAACTCAGCCGCCCCGCAGATTGAGGATGGTGCGCACGGAAAGCCAGAGAGGTGTGAAACTCAGTGCGTTGATGGTAACGAAAGTTAGCGGGGGTAAACCGCCCTTCCTGACCTGTGAGGTTCTAGAGTTCTGTCGTTCTTTCCCGAATTGAAAGCCTTTCAGCTAATAGAAGATCACTCTGACTGAAAATCTCGCAGGTTGGGAAGGGTGGTTTACCCCCGCCGAGCTTTGTCAGCAACAAGGATTCGTTTTACCAACTCGTGTACCTAATCAGAATTGCTCTGATCTTGATCGCCGTTGTATTGCTCAAGCTTCCGGTAGAGAGTCTTGCGGCCTATGCCCAGCGCGCGAGCGGCGTGCGACTTATCGCCCTTGGTGTAGTCGAGAGTTGCTTCTATTGCCTGGCGCTCTATTTCCTCCATCGAGGAGGGCACGGTCACTCCAAAGGTTGTCGTGCGCCCCTCGCTGGCTGCACTTGCGCGTTCGACCTTGATGCGATCGCGTTCCTCGAGCACTGTCTTCCCAATTGCTTCCGGAAGATCCTCGAGTTCGATCTGACGGCCTGAGGCGATGATTACAGCGCGCTCGATCGCGTTCTCGAGTTCGCGAACATTTCCGGCCCATTGGTAAGTCATTAAGGCTTGCAGCGCATCTTTGGAGATGCCCGAAATAAAGCGCCCAGTTTTCTGTTTGTAGTGTTCAAGGAAATGGATCACCAGCGGGTGAATGTCTTCCGGGCGATCGCGCAACGGCGGCACTACTATAGGAAACACCGAGAGTCGGTAGTAAAGGTCACGCCGAAACGTGCCCAACTCAGTTGCCCGTTCGAGGTCTACGTTGGAGGCGGCAATCACGCGAACGTCAGCCTTCAGAACTTCGTTTCCACCGACGCGCGTGAATTCACCGTCCTGCAATACGCGTAGGAGACGAACCTGCGCCGACAAACTCATCTCGCCAACTTCGTCCAGAAAAAGCGTGCCGCCGTTGGCTTCTTCAAATCGCCCTCTTCTCCTGGCGCTGGCATCGGTAAACGCACCCTTCTCGTGACCGAACAATTCCGATTCGAGCAGAGTTTCGGGGATTGCGCCGCAATTCAGTTTTACGTAAGGATGGTTTTCGCGTCCGGAATTGTAATGGATCAAGTTCGCGAGTAACTCCTTGCCGGTGCCCGATTCTCCCTGGATTAGGACGGTGGTTTGCGTGTCCGCCACACTCAGCGCCAGTTCCATGGCACGCCGGATCGCCGGAGTTTGACCGATGATGCGGTCCTCGCCGTAGCGTTCATGTAAGGCGCTGCGCAAGTGCATTACTTCGGCGGAAAGCTGATCTCGCTCCAGCGCCGTGCCGATTTGATCGGCGATGCCCTCGACCAGTGCCACCTCATGGTCCTGAAAGCCGTCGCGCGCCTCACTCCACACCAGTCCCAGCAGGCCAAACACCTGTCCTCCGACGCGCACCGGGGCGACTAAAGCAGCGCGTCCGCCCAGGGTGGCGTTAAAAATTAAGCGAAACGGGAAGGGCAGGTGGGTGTCCAGTAAACGGAATGTTTTTCCCTGGGCCAGCACTTCCATCGCCGCAGGAAACTCTGTCACGTCGAGCGATTGTCCGTGGGCATCAATCAACCCATGAACGGAATCAGTAGTCGCATGAGGCGCGGCTTTGAAGGCCGCCAGACTGATGCGGCCGCCCTTGGGATCGAGGATGCCGAGAGCTGAATAGTCAGCGCCAACGAGGGCGATGGCTCGTTCCAGAACCAGCGATGAGACTTCGCGAAAGTCCGAGCGGGCGTTAAGAGCGTTGGCGATTTCCAACAGCGCGCGTTTCGTGTCGGCCTCGCGCTCTTTATCGGTGTAGAGCCTCGTGTACTGATATCCAACCGCGATCTGTCGGGCGATAGACTCCAGAAAAGAAACTTCGTCATCAAGCCAGGCTCGCGGGGTCCGCGTAGTGTGCATTCCTACGAGCCCCAGCACATCGTCACCAAGAACAACGGGCACCACGAGCAGAGAGCGTGTTCCCAAACTCGCAGCCAGAAAGCGTACCTTCTGATCCAGACCCGGCCTGGAAGTATCGTCAAGACGGATGGGCTTAGTTATGTCTACATGTTCCGAGAGTTGCTTGAGATCCAGCGGAATTACCGTGTCCAGGCTGGAAGGTACGTCAGTTGAAGCCCGCCATTCGTGGCTGATTCGCAGTTCACTCTGCGAAGTCAATTGAATGACATCGCAGCGATCCACGCTCATCATACGCCCCAGCTCAGAAACGATTACGTTCAAAAACCTATCGAGATTGATCGTGGTTGGAAAAGCCAGCGCCAGGCGAGTGATAATCGACTCACGCGCCTCATGCATCTTAATCTTGCGCTCGAGCGAGAGGGATTGTGCAGTTTCTGACATCATAGACAATCGTAGCGGCGGCCAACCGAAGGAGCTCCTAAGCGGGGATCATAACGAACGGGAGATGAAGTTGCAAAGCAGGTCTGCTTAAGGACCCCAACCAAGCTTACATTGCAAGGCCGTGGGACCGCCCGTATAATCATTGGGCGATCTATTCGCCCGTCGGGGTATTAGAGACCTATGCCCATATATGAGTTCGAGTGCCAGAAATGCAAGGTGCATACCGAAGTCTTTCAGAAGATGAGCGACAAACCGCCCACCAAGTGTGACAAGTGTGGCGGCCGTTTAGAAAAACTAGTTTCAGCTTCGGCAATACAGTTCAAGGGCTCCGGGTGGTATGTGACCGATTATGCCGGCAACGGCAAGAAGGCCGCAGAGAAGGCCGAGTCTGAGGCAGCCAGCGCCAGCGATAAGAACGACAGCGATAAGAAAGAGTCAAAAAAGTCTGACAAGAAATCAAAAGATAACTCCCCGTCAAAGAAAACTTCCGAAAAAGCTTCATCAACAAAAGTCTCCACTGGTGATTGAAGCGTCATTAACGTGAACTGATGTACGGGTCACTTCGTGGCGGAACCGCAACAATTCAATCCAGGAACAGCCACAAGGTTCCAAAACCTCTTAACTTCCTGGCAGTTCTGCTGCTCCTGGCAGCGCTCTTCGGTCTGGTGCTCGGACAGGCAGGTCGGAGGCCGCAAGGTTCAACCACTCAGAGTGGCGTGCTCGTGAGCGTGGTGGTTAAGCGCGATGATAAGTCGGCGGCGAATGTAACCAGCAAGCAACTTGCAGTCTATGACAATGGTATAGAACAAACCATCAAGAACCTCACTCCGGATCCCTCGCCCGCTCGCATAGTTTTGTTGGTGGACAACTCCCTGACCCTGCGGGCCGACATCGATAAGCTTGAACGGGCCACGCGCGAATTTGCTTACGAGATTTACGAAGGGGACCAACTGCTAATCGTTGGCTACGATGAAGAAGCAGAGATCGTCGCTGACTGGACGGATAACGCCAAGTCCATCGAGGCGGCGCTAAAGGGTTTCAGGAAGAAAGGCCAGCCGCACCTTTTTGACGCATTGAGTGCGGTTGTCGAGCAGGCTTTGAGTCCGCTCGCCGGGCAGAAGCGCGCGATCGTAGTCATCAGCGATGGTCTTGACCGCGGTAGCAAGACCACGTTTGAGAGAATACTCTCCGAGCTGCAAGCGAATGACATTACGGTCTACACGGTCCAAATCCCCGACCGGACGCGAGGTGCCATTCGACGCGATGTGCCGAAGCCAAAGCAAGTCATTGAAAAACTGGTTGAAGGAACCGGAGGGCTGGTCTTTTCTATCGATGAAACGGTTGAAGCGGCGAAGAGCGTTTGTGATGAACTAAGAAAGAACCGGTACGTGCTTTCATACGTGCCTTCAAGTGTGCCCTACGGCGAAGCACGTCGCTTGCTGGTGGTGGGCGACCAGGGGATTACGATCCGAGCCAAGTCGATGCAGCCACCTAATTAGACGGAGACGGAGAGACGGGGAGAAACGGGGATGGGGAGACGGGATGCCACCGTAACCATCTCTTAGATTTTGAGTAGGGATTGAGCTTAGCCTTAGCACATTCCGGCTTTCCCACGTCTCCCCGTCGCCGTTTCTCCCTGTCTCCGTGTCTGGTAATCATCCCTTTCTCCGCGAGTAAATGTAGAACAACACGCCAATGATGATCAGCACCAGGCTTTCGATGAAAATGAAGAAGCGCGGAACGAATGTTCCATCATCGTCGTGAGCATCCTGGTAGGCGATCAGTGTGCCGAGAGTTAGGCCCGCCGCCAACCAGATCAATTGTCTTTTAGCATCCCAAGCCACTGGTTCATTTGAGTCCGGAAGTTCAGAGTTCAAACTTTAGGTTGCGCCTTAACGGTGCGAACAAGCTAAAGGTTGAACTTTAAACTGGCGAACCTTTGCAGTCGCTGTTTCGTAAGCATCTCGAGAAGCCACGCGCCCGCCGGTCTGGAGAATTATGTATTGCCCACGTTGCAGCCACGAACAAGGTTTGGAAGAGATGCGTTATTGCTCGCGTTGTGGTTTCGCGTTGGCCGGGGTCGCTATGCTGCTGGAAAACCCGGAAATCCTTACTCAACTGGCGAGCGATCCGGCTCAGACACCTAAGCGGCGCAGCGGAATAATGAAGGAAAGCGTTTTCCTGACCCTTCTGGCGTGGGCCATAGGACTGGCCTCAACTCTTCTGTGGAGCATCGGCGGCCCGTTTGAATCCGTTGCCAAGGTTGGGTCACTTGTATTCTTCATTTTGGGTTTGGTAGGACTATTAAGATTCCTCTATGCGTTTCTGTTTGTAAAAGACCCAGTCCAATCGCCATCGCAGACCACACTACGCGGTGAATCCTACTCCCGCACCATATCAGAAGTCCCAACTCGCGTCGCATTGCCTTCCCAGCAAAGTGTCCCCGTTAGTGACTACTCGCCTCGGAGCAGAACCAAGGAAATTGTGTCTCAGCCCAGCGTCACCGAGAACACGACCCGGCTACTTGAAGACCCGGACAACTAGATAGGTCAACAGATTACGCAGATAAGAATAGCAGCTAGCAGAGAGCATTTGGCGTTGGTCAGTTGTAATCTGCGGAATCTGCGGATGTAGTCTTCCTACAGCAGGCCAGACAACCAGTGCATGATGTTAAGGGCTAGTTTCCGATTGTCGCTGCCAGGCACGTTCATGCCCATCGGTCGTTTCTCAGGACCTGCTAACTGTGCCGACAACATCGCCGCCTCTCCCAGTACTACCACTCGCCCTTTACCGAATTTGAAAGCAATACCCTGGGCACGTCCGGCCGCCGAAACGGATGTTTGCGATTCACGATCGGGCTTGTCCCTGGCGGTTTGGGACAATAGTAATAGTACTGAGCTGCCTTCGGGACCTTTGAGCGATTGACCCGTAAAGGTGATGACCTGATTGATTCTTTCGCCGGCGTTGCGTCCGTGTGTAATCGGGTGGTCCAACAGTCGCTTGTTGTCACGGGAGAAGAGCAGAGTTGAACGGCTTCCCGATTCCTTGAAGTAATCCTCGGTATCGAAGGTATATCCTTTGCTCATCTCAACGCCAAAACGTTTGCCCAGGGTTTCGGCAGCGCCGCCAAAGGGAGCATGGTCGGCTATCAGAAGCAGAGAGCCTCCACCTTTCACCCAATCGCGCACCGCATCACATTCTTCTTCCGTGAAAGCGGACCGGTCAGCACCCTCCTCGTCCATATCTTCGGCGCCCAGTGCGTTGGCAATCACGAGGATCTTGAATGTGCTCAGCGAAGGCTTTGCGAACAGTTTCCGGCCAGGCACAACGTTGTAACCGTCGCTGCTGATTAGCTCTACAAAAGGCTTGTAGCGCCCTGTGGTCGTATGAAAGTTGTTGTGAGCTTCGTCAAAAACGACGCGAGGATAGTTCTTGGTGTAAGCGGGACGCGCAACCGTCGTGTTGAACTCCGGATCGGAGCTCTGTTGACCGACCGCGAGGAGCGCAAATGCAAGAGCCAGGACCAGGATTCGACCGAAATGAGTTTTCATGTTGCGATAAACAGTTTTGAAGCTTGGTTAGGGTTTCTGGTCTCAAATTGCTAATGACACACGCAAACTAAAGGTCGAATGCTGAGCTGCGTTCAGATTCTATTGGAGCTTCGCAAGTCGCTCGCCCGCAAGCAACAACGTTTCGTCCTTTTTACAAAAGCAGAATCGAACCTGTTGCGCGCCCCGCTCTGAAACGCTGTAGAAGCTCGAGCCCGGCACGCAAGCCACCCCCACCTCGCGAATAAGGTGGCGTGTAAACTCAACGTCATTCGCGAAACCAAACCCGGAGATGTCAGTCATGATGTAGTAAGCGCCGTCGGGATTGAATGTCTTGAATCCTGCATTATCCAGCACCGGCAGCAGGAGATCTCGACGCCGATGATACTCAGCCTGCAAACGTTCGTAGTATTCGAGTGGAAGCGATAGCGCGTAAGCACCCGCCGCCTGCAACGGAGCGGCAGCGCCGACGGTAAGAAAATCGTGCACCTTGCGAATGGCGCTGGTAATCTCCGGCGGCGCAATGCAATAGCCCACGCGCCAGCCAGTAACCGAATATGTCTTGGACATCGAGTTGACGATCACCGTGCGTTCGCGCATGCCGGCAATCTGGGCCATTGAGATGTGTTGGATTTCTGCGTCTTCCCGGGGATAGATAATATGCTCGTAGATCTCATCCGTGAAGCAAAGGGCGTCAAACTCCTGGCAAAGGCCCGCAATGAACTCCATTTCCTTGCGCGCGAAAACTTTGCCAGTCGGATTATTAGGATTGCAGATGATGATCGCTTTCGTTTTGGAGTTAAATGCGGCGCGCAATTCGTCTATGTCAAAGCTCCAGTCAGGCGCACGTAGCGGCACATAGCGCGGACGAGCGTCGGAAAGGATCGCATCCGGCGCATAGTTTTCGTAGTAAGGCTCGAAAACGACAACCTCTTCACCGGGATCGACGGTGGCCATCATCGCGGCGATCATTCCTTCGGTTGAGCCACAAGTAACGGTCAACTCTGTTTCCGGATCGACATCCAAACCCAGATACCACTTTGTCTTCCTGGCTATCGACTCGCGAAAGTCGCGCGCTCCCCAGGTGATTGCGTACTGATTGATGTCGTCCGCGATGGCTTGCATCGCCACTCGCTTGATGTCATCCGGGGCGGCAAAGTCGGGAAAACCCTGGGAAAGATTCACGGCTCCATGTTTGATCGCTTCACGAGTCATCTCGCGAATCACGGATTCAGTAAAAAGACTCGCCTTGTGAGAAACGTGTCGACGCGTCGTGGGTGCAGGTGTGGTCATGACAGATCTGGAAACATAGATAACGGAAGCGATGCTCTCACAGATAAAGTGGTAGTTCAAGAACCGTTTCATTTTCTATTACTGTCGCCACGCGACAAATCGGATTTGAGCCCGCGAAGCGTGGCCAAAGCATTAAAGCCTAGGGTGAAGCGCAGCGGAACCCTAGGTAAGCGTATCGAAATATTGGCAAGCCCGCGAAGTGGGCGGCAGTGGATGGATTATTTTGTACGCGCGTTGTCTATCTTGTAGCCTCTGCCGCCCACTTCGCGGGCTCGGGAAAAATTCATCGGCTTTAACCTGGGGTTCCGCTGCGCTTCACCCCAGGCTTTATGCTTTCGCCACGCTTCGCGGGCTAAATCCAAGAACACCCGGTTCGGCATAAACCTACGGGATGATCTCCACGCCTGAGGCGTCGCGTTTGAGTTGGTCGATTATGGAGCGCAGGGCGGGAGCGAGGCTGCCATTCGGAGCCAGCGTCAGATACTTCTCATACGCAGCGAGGGCTTCTTTGTATTTCTGTTGACGCTCATACGCCGCGCCCAGCAGTTGATATATGACGGGTTCGGAATCCATGAGCTGCTCCAGAGCTTTCCGATACTCGGCGATTGCCTCGTTGAACTGACCCTTCTCTTCCAGCACTCGCGCCAGGCCGACGTGAGCTTCGGGCTGAAAACCACGCGCTTCTCGAATCGAACGCCGAAAAGATTTAATGGCTTCTTCCTCAAAGGCAGCTTCACGATTGATGCGGCCCTCGACCGCGGATGCTTCGGGATAAATTGGACGCGAGCGTCGGGCAGCCTCGATCTCGGCAAGAGCCTCTTTATATTCGTTGAGCTCGAGAAGAACGCGTGCCAGGCCAACGCGCGAGGCGGGGAACGAAGGCCGAAGTTTTAAAGCGCGCCGGTACGCCTCGGCAGCTCTCTGCCGGGCCTCATCGTCTTTGGCTTGTTCGCGCGCGGTTTCTGCTTCCTGAAAGGCCAGCTCTGCCGCATCGGTCGTACGGACAAGCTTTGCTGTGACACTTGTTTTACCCGGCAGGATGGCAACTGTCGATTCTTTGAATCCGTTAGCTCGCACGCGCAAACTGTGCCGGGCGGGCGAAACGTTCTGCACCGTAAGTTTGCCGGAGGCGTCGGTAACCCCGCGGCGAATCTCATCAATCCAGACGATGGAGTTTGGTTCAGCCTTGATAGTAATAATTCTGGTTGAAGCTTTAGTGGTTCTGGCAGGGCGTTGAGCTGAAACGGTATTCGTAAACAAAAGTACAGCCACCAAAACCGGCGCCATCGCAATCAAAACCAGCACGGCTGGAAATCCAAATCGACTGGGGCCATATTTGCAGGTTAGTAAGGGTGGTTTACCCCCGCTGACTTTCATCGCAAGGCGAGCGGGGTTAAACCACCCTTCCCAACCTGCGAGGCATTCCCACCTGTGAGATGGCACTCCAGTGATTTCCATTTCACCCATTACGATTTGCGGTTCACGATTCACCTTTGCAATTCCATTTCCGATCCACTACTCACGACGCTTGAAACGTCTACTCCTCTTCTTCGCTGCCAATAACTCTGCGTCTGCGCACGGTCGAACCGGGAGGCTCGACTGCTGGACTTGAGTGGGGGACTCCCTGTCTTCGCGACACCGCCCGCGCGCCCACCTCGGGGCGAAACTTCCCATTCGCGTCGTAGAGCCGCTCATATTGCAGTCGATTGCGTACGATGCCCTGAATGTAACCGCGCGTTTCCTTGAAAGGAACCGCTTCCGCCCATTCGTCCATCTCCGCAGGCAAGGAAGCGCGCCACTGCACCGCTCGCATTGGGCCTGCGTTGTAAGCAGCGGCCACATACTCGATACGCCCAAATTTGTCGATCTGGTCGCGTAGGTACGCCGTGCCCAGTTGAATGTTCAGCCGCGGCTCAAAGAGAGACTCGGCGGTAATTGATCGGTCCACACCGTACTTCCTGGCCGTCAGTTGTCCAGTAGGAACGAGCAATTGCATCAAGCCGTACGCCCGCGCCGAGGAGCGCGCCATGGTAATGAACACCGTCTCCTGCCGTATTAAACCCGCCACCTGGTAAGGATCGAGATTTTTTGCGCGCGATTCTTGTACGATGATGTCCCAATAAGCGAGCGGATAAAAAACATCCCACTCTTCTCGAGTCATTTCTTCCGGTTTCATTTGCGAGTAATCAGGGAAACTCTTTCTCAACGCGTTGAGCGCACGTACGTTCTCCTCTTGAGATCGATAGACTTGAGCAATTGCCAGATTAACTTTGGGGCTGTTTGGCGCCGATTCCGAAGCCAGTGCAAGCTCTTCGAGCGCCCACTCGTCGACACCGATGTTTGTCAGTTGATCGGCCTTCGTGATGCGGCTCTCTTCCACAGGGGTGGCTGTCTCTTCCGCCACCGTTACCGTTTGCAAATTAGCGACCGCGCGCGCCACCACCGAATCGGGCTCTAATGTTTTTGCTTGGACCTTGCCCGCGCGAGTCATGGCTTCGAGACGCTGTTTGGCGAGATACCCGTACCAGTTTGCGTCGTAACGCCCGAGCATTGCCTCGTAAAGAGCGCGAGCTTCGAAAAGTTTTCCGGCCCGTTCCGAATCACGCGCCGCCCAATATCCAGCCCGGCCTCGGTTGTCATTGTTTTTGTCAACGTAGTAGGCAAGGTGCTCCGTTAACATCCGGGAAGATTCCGGATAGTTCTTTGCTTCGTGCGCGAGCCATGCAAGATCGAATTGCGCCTGAGCCACCTCGGCCGAACCAGGAGCAGAACTCACCGCGGTCCGCAGAAAATACGAGGCGTCGCTGAGGTTTTTCGCGTCTTCCGCTGCTTGTCCAACAAGGACCAACGCTCGCGGTGTAAAGGAACTATTCGGAAAGCTGCGACGCAACTCTTCCACAGTCGTACGCGCCTGGTCCCACTGACGTCCACGTGCGTAGTTCTGGGCCAGGTAGTAGAGAGCTTCGGCGCGCGCATCCCCTGCAGAGGAGGGGACGTTGTTCAAGGCCGCGACTGCCTCGTCGGTCTTCTTGGCGTTGGTAGCGGAGATTCCGCGTCGTAGTTGGTTCTTCGGCGTAGCTAAAACGGGAAACTTGGCGAACGCTTCGGTGTAAGCCTGAAGCGCATCGCTATGCTTATAAACATCATAGAGTTTGTCCGCACGGGCGAGAGCCTCTGCGGCCGTCGCCGGAGAGAGCGTCGAATTGAGTTGCGAAATGAGGCTTGCGGCTGTAGCGCTTTCAGGAGATGAGGGCGCAAAGAAATAGATGCGGCGGTAAGCGGCCAGCGCTCGGATTTTATCTGACCCTCGGTACGTATCGCCGATTAACAAGAGAGCTGCCGGGTCGTCCCTGGCGGTCAAGTCACTTAGCAGACTTGGCACGGCCGGGGCTTCGCCTGACTTGATTGCGAGACCGGCAACACGCAACTTCGCGTCCCGAGCGCGAGTCGATGATTCATAGTCTCTTGCTGCTTGTTCATAGGAGATTCGCGCCTCGGCCAGACGGCCGGTTTGCTCGAGCGCATTGCCGCGCATGAACAGCGCATAGTCACCGAGCGAGGTGTAGTCACGAATGACATTTGTATCAAGCAGCGCGGCGGCCCCCGCATAGTCGTTCGCCCGAATCCTGATCCTTGCGCGTACCATTCTCGCCAGGCCCGCCGCTTTGGTTTTGGGAAAGTCTGACTCTATCCGCGCTACAACATCCTCGGCCGGCAGTGTGCCGCCGCGCGTCTGTGCGCGCAGATTGTCGAGAGCTCTGACTTCGGCGGGGGTTTGCTGTCGGATCAGACAGCTTGCGGTCATGAAGGTCGGGAGCGAGGCCCCAACGACAACAGCGAGACCAATTAGAATGAGGATGAGTCGATGCTTACCAAATTCCCTTACCAACTTCTGTGCTCCTCCCAGGAGTTACCGTTTGCAAGTTTGTAGCTTGGGGGAGGGGACAACGGATTCAATTGAGCCCGCAAATTAGTGATGCCTCACGCGGAAACAGTTGCCCCGGGGTACGCAGTCCCGAGTTTTGCAACGTCACCCACTGCAAGTGTGGTAACCAGCTCCTGATGGAAGTAGTCGAACTTCTGCGCCACTTCCGGTTTCACCCGTTTATCGTACATCTCGCGGGAGCGATCAATATATTCACGCAAACGCTCATAGAGATCATTCTGTTCGCGACCGTCCGCTACTTTCTGCTCGTTGTAGAGCTTGATCTCGGAAACCAGCAGTCGAGCAAAACGCTGGGCATCGATGTGCAGACGTTTTTCTTCTTCACTCTCAACCTCCACCGGCAGTTCCACCTCCGCTCCGTAGCGTCGGCGGGGGGCAGCTGGTTCGGCGACCGCCGCATGTGGTGACGGTTGTGGCGTGCTCGTAACCTGATCAAGTTGGGCGTGCGTCCCGGTTCGCGCCGAGGGCGTTTCGAATTGTGGCGACTCGTATTGGGGGGCAGGCGTCTCGAAGTGCGCCGGCGGCTCTTCCGTGGCCTGGGGCGCTTCCGGGACGTAAGGCTCAGCCGCCACCTCGTATGGCTGAGGCGCAGCCGCCTCCAATGTAACGCCGTGAGCCGGTTCCCCATATTCAAGCTCGGGCACATAAGCCGGTGCGAGTGGTTCCGGAAGCGGTGCCTCCGCAGCGGGTGCGGGCTCAGGTGCCGGTTGCTTCGCTGGAGCCTGACCAGCCAGCAGCTCCACGGCCATTCCCGAAACTTTCACTAGGGTCTCGAGCGCTTCGAGGTTAATGGCTTCAGAATCCAATCCGGCAGAGTCGGCATAAAGCACTGCTACCGTTCGGTTGCGCACAGTAAGCGGGATCGAGACTATTCTTTGCGGCGGTTCTTCGCCCAGTCTATTGAGAATCATATGATCCTCGGAATGAGAATGGGGACCACCACTCCAGGTTGTTCGCGATCTGGCCACATCGCCGATGATGCTGTCGGCGGAGACTGGGACGGAGATCCGTTGAATAGTGCTGTCGCCGACTGTGCCTTGAAATCCGCGTCCACGCCAGCCAATGGCGTCCTCACCTTTGATCGCAAAAAAAGCGACCCGCGGCGCGAACGACGCCGCTCGGTTAACCAAAGTCTTGAGTACATCTGCCTGTGCGGATTGCTCGCCGATCTCTGAAACGGCTGCTTTGACGATGGCCATGTCGCTTGATGCTTTAGCCCGCGAGGATTCCGAGGCAGCGAGATCTATCCCCGCTTCATGCGCAGCCCTGAGATGCTCGAGAATGGAAGCCGCCACGGATCCATCCAATTGAACTTCGCTCTGGCGATCGAGCAGCCTCGTGAGAGATTCATTGAGCTGGCTCTGGAGTCCAGAAATCTCCTGCCTGACTCCGCTCAGGCGCCCCTCGATATAACTTTCAATCTCATGGCGCAAGCTTTCTTCCAGTTGTCCGCTGACCACAGTTTCATTTCCTCCGTTGGTGCGTCGTTGGGATGAACCCAGGTTCTTGGGTAAGGCCCTTAGTTATCTCTAGTCCCTGAGAGACTCGCAGGGCGGAAGGTCTCTTAAGTAATTATGGACGTTCAAGATTCAGCGAGTCAAGAAACGGTTTGGGTGAGTAGGGTCAAAAAATATGACACTACCGTTGCGTGAGGGCCATTTGACTCCCCTTCGAAGGCTAAGTTATAAGTCGCTGCAGGCAATCGCGGGCAACCCTCGCTGAGACTCATGGCAGCTAATATTCTCATTGCTGACGATTACGAGGACAATCTGGAACTCCTGCGCCTCTTGCTGGTCGCGGCTGATTATCAGGTGATCGAAGCTAGAAATGGAGCAGAATGCTTGATGCTGGCGAGGCAGATGAGACCGGACTTGATTATGGTCGATCTATCGATGCCCGTCCTCGATGGCTGGGAAATGGTTCGCCAGTTGAGAAATGACGAACTTACGGCTTCAATACTTTGCATAGCCGTAACCGCTCATGGTGACGCTGACTACGATCGCGCCCTTCGAGCCGGATTCAATGCCTATCTCTCAAAGCCCTTCCGCGGTAGCGAGTTGCTGGAAACTGTCGCCCGATTGTTATCCTCCCCGCCAGCATCCACCTATCCCGCCGAGAGTTCGCTCACACGAGAGATGATGAGCGAGCCATTCCTGGAATCGTAGGGGCAATAGTCGCCTGATGAGGAGGGTTCATTTCCATTTCAGTCGTTTGACACCATCGCCGCCTACAAAGACACCATCGCCGCCTACAAAATGGAGACGCCGATGCGTTTCTCAGCCAATGAGAAATGGAAGTTGGAAATGAACTCTCCTTGAATAGTCTGGCTACTGCCTAACGCGATCCTCATTTATGGGCGATGATCACTTGCTGAATTGAGGGTGGAAGCTGATGAATCTCGCTGTGCGCAAAACCGGCCGCACTACACATTTGCTCCAGTTCCGAAAATGTATAAGCGTCACCAGCAGGTGTGCTACCAAGCATCACTATGCTGAATGCCGCGGTTTCCGGTGGTGATATGCGATCGTCGTTGGGCACAAACTCCAGTATCACGGCGCGCCCATCGTTCGCCAGGGCCGCGTGAACCTTCCGCAAGAGCGTTTCGCAAGTTGGCGGATCGAAATGGTGCAGAAAGTTGGTTACCAGCACGAGGTCATATCCCGTGCCGTAAACAACATCAAACGCACTGCCTGGGATGGTTTGGTAACGGTCGGCGATACCAGCCTTGACGGCGTTCTCCCTGGCCACCTCAAGCACACTTGGCCAGTCGACCGCGACGACTTCGGTATGCGGATTCTTATTAGCGAACGCAATACCATAAAGGCCATGACCCGCGGCAATATCCAGGACCCTCAACTTTCGATCGGCCCTCTCATCTACGAGATTAGCCATCAACTGTGCCGGCATAGTCATCATGCCCGTCATTGCGCGAGCGAACTTGACCCAGATTGGATGCTCCGGCGCAATCGTCCCTTCTACCGAAGCAACTGTTCCACCCTTTCGAACGGCCCCGGCAAGATCCTTGAAGCCATCCGTGAGCATCGGTGAGAGCAGAAACTCAAGACTACCGCCGAGGTAGGCCGGTGAACGCTTGTCCAGAAAGAGTGCCGACTCCGGGGTAAGCTTGTAGCTCCCGCCGTCCTTGGTTAGAAACCCCAGGACACAGAGAAAATCGCAAAGAATTCTAATGCCACGCTCAGACGCGTTGCTCCGCTCGGCAATCTCGATAGCGGTCGTTTTGCCTTCGCTGATCGCCGTAAAGACTTCCAACTCGATGGCGGCCTTCAAACCCTCTGTCCGTTGGTACGCGTTCGCCGTTTGAAAGAATAGTTGTGGTGTTGGTTGTTGTAGACCAGGACTGCTCATACTTGGTTCTCCATTTCATATAGCCTACTGATCAAGCACAGACCCAATCCCAAAAAGTATGGCTTAAGCCGGCTCATTTGTAGGTCAGGGAAGGCGGACCCTGTCGCCGCTCTTGCGAAATAAATGTCTGCGTCGGCGTCCGGGACGGCGTTAATCAATATCGTATCAGAGGAACATCTTTGCGACAGCGAAGAGCACGGTTTCTGATGGAGGGTCCATAGGCGATTGCCGTGACCATACCATCTTGAACCTGATACTCGATACCGCTGCGCGTGTCGTGATAGTAAGTTGCCCCGGAATCGCCAGTGTACCACTTATACTTTTCGATGTTTCTTACCTTCAGGTTCGCAACCGGGATCTCTTCGCGCAAAGTGATGCTGATATTTACGACCGTACCTCGCGCAACCTTCCAATTGCCCCAGTCGGCGGGAAGTCCCTGCTCGCAGGGTTTGCGCGCGTACATCACCTGTATGCGTCCTTCCTGCTTCTCGTAAAGCTCAATCGCACCGGCGCCTCCAATGATTGGCTTACCGAGAACTCTTCGCACATGCCCTCGCTTCGAACGCAGCGGCACAATACCTCGCCAGGGCTTGGCCAGGACTGCTTCAGCCATTCCCATGACTAGAGAAGAGACGATGAAAAAAAGAATGCGGTTTTGTTTAACTCGATTGCTGTTCATATCCGCGTTTATTCGCGTGAATCCGCGGCTAAATCCTAGTTGCCAATCTACGGCGTGAAGGTGCGATAAAAATCGATGCCCGAGAAGTTTAAGTGCGTCGCCTTGCCATTTACTACCTTGTCGAAGGTAATGCGTTCAGCCGCATTGATGTCTCCTTGTGGCCGAAAGACTCCTGGCTCTAGGGAAATCAGAAACTGCTGGTCATCGAGTATTAGCCGCCCTTTGCGAACAAACAAGCGGGAGCTTCCATACCATGGACTATCCGATCGGTAGCGTCCCGTGAGACTGTCCCATTCTTTGGGATACTCGAAGAACTTCGGTCCCGAGTAGCGTTCGTTTGTCCACCAATCCGCGCCGTGGAATGCTTCAACCACTACGTCTTTATCGCGCCCAAAGCTCAAGTTGAACAGATCGTAATCAGGGTGCTTGACGATGAAACGATCTCGGCCCGCTTGTTCCAGCACTATACGCTGGCCGCCGTGCTGCAGTATCAGCTTCTCGCCTTGAGCAATCAGCACGAGCTTCTTCCCGTCGGGTGCAGTGAAGGTGCCGCCATAGTCGGCTGCATTCTTGATGCTCTCGGGAGAGGGTTGTCGGGCTGGGAGGGCGGGCAACTTCTGATTGCGGGAAGCTGCATGCAACAGATCGAGAGCGTACCGGGTGACTGCCACCGGGCGGTACCCGCGCAAGTTGGCGTTCACGGACGCGAAGGCCGCGAAGCCGTCAGTCAGGTCGGCATACATCGCCGAACTGAACGCCACCATACCGCCTGTGTGGCGTACGAGCGTGCGGTTGCCTACATCGCTGGTCCAGAGTCCATAACCATAGCTCGCATCTTCCCCGCGAAAAGGTGCTTTGATGGCGGGTTTGACCAATAGCTGAAAACTCTTTTCCGAGATCACCCGGCCCCGAGGGCCCATGCCCCGATTCAGCAGCATTTGCATATATGCAACCATGTCGCCGGCAGTTGCCGCCACACTGCCTGCAGCTTCGGGGACTTCCAACCAGGGCGCCTCAGCGATCTTACCTCGAAGCGGAAAAGGTCGATCTTCGTGCAGAGGACCATAGCCAATGGCCAGTCTCTCCTTGATCGCGTTAGTAATCACCGGCGCACTGGTAGTCATTCCCAGCAGTTCAAGAACGCGCTTGTGCAACACTTCCGGGAAGGGGCGTCTGTCGATCGCTTCCAGTATAAAACCCAGCAGCACGTATCCGACGTTTGAATAAAGAAAGCGGGATCCTGGCTCCCAGCCGGCCGTAAGCGTGGTTGCGGCAACGCGCATCAGCAGTGACACTGCGGAAAGGCCCGCCGTGTGGGTCAGCAGATGATGCGTCGTAAACGGCGCGTGTTTGGATTCGACTTTCAGCCAGGGGAGGTATTCGATGACGGGTTTATGCAGATCGATCTTTCCTTCATCTGCCAGGCTCAAGACCGCGATAGCCACAAATGATTTAGAGATCGATCCGATCTCAAACAATGTCTGCGGGCCCACCTTTACTCCCGATTTTAGATCCGCAAAACCATACTGAGACGTGCTTAGCAGCCCATTGCGATCTGCGAGAGCGACTGTCATTCCCGGTGCCCCGGTGTCGTGCATGTGTTGGGCTATAAATGCGTCGAGGCGCTTGTAGGCGGGTTGAAACCGCTCGAGGGCACGTTGAGAATTCGCGGAGGCAACCAGGAGGGGCCGCCCTATGCCGGGCAATTGACCGAAAACGAGTAAGCCTACTCCGGCGTTGAATCCATTTCTCAGGA
Source organism: Pyrinomonadaceae bacterium (assembly GCA_051002255.1). Lineage (GTDB taxonomy): Bacteria > Acidobacteriota > Blastocatellia > Pyrinomonadales > Pyrinomonadaceae > PSRF01. The sequence continues at coordinate 17,943 of JBPCMM010000229.1, read as the reverse complement.
GTGCGCGTCTCGAGGTCATTGTCGACAACTAGGTGGTTTCCTTTGAGATACGAATACGAAAGAGAGGTACAAAGTTTCTTACAGATGGTTTCCGCGGGCCGGTCTCTCAAGCACTCAGGCGCGCGCGTCAACTCTGAATTTGGACCCTAGCCCGCGATAGCGGTCTCGTCTTCTAGTGCTTTCTAACATCTTTAAGGGTCGCGAGACCGAGGGCATCTCACCGTCTTCACGCTCCAGGTTGGTCAAGAACTTCAACGAAAGCGCCGCCCTCACGTAGGAGAGCGGCGCATTGTTAATAAACTAAGGCGGCCTGAATGAGCAACGTCCGAGTTACCTGCTCCTTGGCTCGAGCACAATCTCGCGAGCCAGTCGATCCCCCATCACCTCGCGAATTTCCAGGCGCTCTCTGTAACCTTGCCGCTGCTTCTCATCGTCGCCTACAACCTTTTGAGCAAGGGCGTCTGCCTTTTCCTCATTTGCCTCCATCGCTGCCAGGTTCTTGTATTCTGTCATAAGCATAACGTTCCACTCACCCGGTGTGTGGCCCTCAACTGTGAGGACTTTGTAGGAAAGAATTATCCCCTCTTTCTTCGAGGCTTCCTGATTAGCCTTCCACGGGCCCGCCAGGTAATTCAGATAAGCCGTTTCCATCCCGGGTTTCATCCTGATGAACGCAATGTTCCACACCGAACCGTTGCGGAACGGACGATTGACTTGAGCGAACACCGAAATACCCACAATCAAAACAAGCAGTACTAACGAACCAATTAGAGTGCGTCGAAGTTTCATGCGGAGCTCCTTTTCCATATCGGGGTTAGAGTCGGGCGGAGGTAAGTTTCGCGCCGTCCGAACCATGTTGCGGCAAACGAGTTGCCGGCGGAATGTTGATGAAATACTGGGCTTGGGTGCGGACTCTATGAGAAAACTGAAAGGGTGTCAATGCGACTGCTGCTAGGCTGGTAAGCCCTTCCGCGCAATCGTTTCCATTACGTTGCAGAACCGATCCAACTCGCCCAGGGTCGTATATACGTTGGGTGTGATGCGGATGCCCTGAAATTCGTCATGGATGATAGGGGTGGTGAAGATTCGATGTTTGTCGAAGAGATAACTGCCGATGGCCGAAGGGTTCGTCCCTTCAATGTGAATATTCGCTATGGCGCAGGACTGGTTATCGTCAAATGACGTGTGGAAGCTGACCTTCGGTAGATCCCTGAGTCGATTCATCCAGTAGCGCGACAGATAACGCAAGCGCGCTTCTTTGCGCTTTCCTCCCAACCCGTTGTGGAAAAGCAAGGCTTCACCAATCGCCAGCCGGGGCGCGGCGGAATGGGTGCCAATCTCTTCAAACTTGCGGATGTCTGAGGCTTGTTTCGATTCCGCGGCCATCAACGGCCAGATCCTCGGTATCTTTTCGCGTTTGACGTAAAGCAGACCCGAACCCTTAGGCGCGTAAAGCCATTTGTGCAGGCTAGTGCCGAAGTAGTCGCAGCCAATATCCTTCTGCTTGAAATCAAATTGCGCAAAGGAATGAGCGCCGTCGACAATCGTTTCGATTCCTTTGGCGCGCGCCATTTCACAGACAGCTTTCACAGGCGTGATCTGGCCCGTGATGTTAACCATGTGCGACATCAGGATCAGACGCGTGCGGCCGGTAATCCCGGCTGCGAACGCCGCGGTGATCTCGTTAAGATTCCTGGGCGGGATCGGGATTTTGACTAGTTTCAAAACCAGACCTTCACGCTTTTCGCGCTGGCGCAAGGTAGTCACCATGCGCCCGTAATCCTGTGTAGTAGTGAGAATCTCGTCGCCTGGTTTGAAGTCCATGCCCATCAAAAGAATTTCCAGCGACTCGGAGGCGTTTCTGGTGATGGCGATTTCTTCGCGATCGCATCCGAATACCTCCGCCAGCCCGGTCCGGATCGTTTCTGATTGCGGCTCAAGGATCTGCCACATGGTGTAGGCCGTCGCATCCTCCTGTTGCCAGATGTAACGCACCAGCGCTTCCGTAACGATACGCGGGCTGGGCGACACGCCGCCGTTGTTCAAGTTGATAATCCCGCGGGTCACAGAAAAGGCATTTTGAATAACCGACCAATAGTCTTCATTCATCGCCACCTGCTGCGGCGGTAAATGTGCGACGCTTTTCGTCGCCGCTTGGACCTCTCTCAGAAGAGACGCAACAGTCGATGAAGACAGAGCAGCAAGACCGAGGCTTTTGCCGGCCAGAGAGAGGAAGCGGCGGCGACAAGGTGTGTGAGCAATCGGGTTCTTCATGATGGTCCCTTTCTCCTTTTGTTCTAGAGCCCGCGAAGCGCGGCGAAAGCATAAAGCCTGGGGCGTGAGCCCCAGGGCAATCGCATTTGAGTTCCTAGCCTGCGAAGCGGGCGGCAGCGGCAACAAAAGAGACATCGTTGATGAAAATTTAACGCGAGAGCAATACACTTGATTCGCTGTCGCCCGCTCCGCGGGCTGGTTAAATCTTTTTTGTCCGTTGACCTGGGGTTCCGCTGCGCTCCACCCCAGGCTTTATGCTGTCGCCCTCTATCGCGGGCTGGTTGATTGTTCAGCTCCCGCGGCGCTCTTGGTTAACAACAAGCACATACACAAAGACCTCTACGGCTTCGCTTCATAAACAATCTCGCCATTGATCACGGTCATGACATTTCGCGTCTTCAAGATTTCCGCCTCGGGAATCTTCATGATGTCGGCCGAGAGGATTGTGAAGTCGGCAATCTTGCCTACTTCGATTGAGCCTCGCAGCTTTTCTTCAAAGGCGGCAAAGGCAGGCCAAATCGTAAACATCTTAAGAACCTGGTCGCGACTGGCGGCCTCCTCAGGATGCCATCCTTCCCCGGAAAAGCCTTTCTGGTCCTTGCGGGCCACCGCTGCGTAGAACTCAATCATCGGCTCACCACGCTCCACCGGCGCGTCCGAGCCTCCCGCAACTGCTACACCCGACTTGATGAACGTCTGCCATACATAGGCCCCGGCCAAACGCGGGATTCCCACTCTGCTCGGCGCAAAATGCAGGTCGCCGATTGCGTGCGAAGGTTGCATTGAAGGAATCACACCGAGTTTGGCAAAGCGCGGGATGTCTGACTGGTCGACTATCTGCGCGTGCTCGATGCGCCAACGCGGTTCGGCGATCTTACGTTGTTCGCGGGGCACGGCCTTGAAGGCTTTCTCATATTCGTCGAGCGTGAAGCGATTGGCGCGATCGCCAATGGCGTGTGTCTCCACCTGGATTCCCTGTTTCAGCGCCGTCTGCAGCATGGGACCCAGGTCCTCCTGTTTGACAGTTAAAAAGCCAGATGTGTCGGGTGCGTCTGAATAAGGTGCCAGCAGGGCCGCTCCCCGCGAACCGAGAGCGCCATCAGAAACAACCTTTATCGTCCGCAGCGTAAATCGGTTATCGAATTTCCCGATTGTTGGACCTTCCGACAGCAACCGTGTGGCACTTGGACCCGGTCCATGCACGGCCTTGTAGATGCGCAACCTAATCTTGCCCTCGCCGTAGAGTTTCTTGTAGAGATCGATCTCCTGATAGCCACCCCCAGCATCATGAATCTGCGTCCAGCCGAGCTCGATATCACGCTTGACGCCCAGCTCGATTGCGCGCTCAGCATCTGCCGGAGTGGTGGCAGGGATATGACGCCTTACCAATCCTTGCGCGGCGTCCAAGAGCATGCCGTTCGGCTCCCCTGTAGGTTTGTCCTTGGATATTTCCCCACCGAAGGGACTCGGGGTGTTTTTATCGACAGCGGCGATCCTCAGGGCAGCGCTGTTGACCACCGAAGCATGCCCATCCGCGCGCGTAAGGACCAGCGGGTTGTTTGGCGCAACTTTGTCGAGATCTGCGCGAGTCGGAAAGACAGGCGGTTTCCAGAAGGTTTCAATCCAGCCCCGGCCGGTGACCCATTCCCCCGGGCGGGCCTGGTCAACGCGGGCTTTCACTTTGCCCAGAAAGTCTTCAAGGCTGGTAACGCCTTCGAGATTCAGCGTCATCTCACGGAAGCCAACGCCGGGGAGGTGCTGATGAGCATCAGTCATTCCGGGCACTACGGTCTTACCCTGCAGATCTACTACGCGCGTGCTCTTGCCGACGTACTTCTGCGCTTCGATATTTGATCCGACAAACACGATGCGGTCTGCTTTTACCGCGACGGCTTCAGCCTTTGGCTGGCTGGAGTTGACGGTGTAGACGTTTCCGTTTTTAAAAACTAAATTGGCGGCGGTTTGAGCCTCGGGATTGACCGCTAACAGTCCCAGCGCAGCCAGGGCAATCACCATAAATGCCTGAATAAACAGTTTCATATAGCTTCCTTGGAAAATCGATTGATTGTTTCTGTTAGAACCGCGAGCGGTAGCGACCGGGTTGTGTGCTTCCCAATGGAGACCAGGTCGCTACCGCTCCCTGTTCTGACAGGCACGCGGTCGAGAAGCGAGCAATTCTCCGGAGCGGCAGTTTTATATCATTGAAGGAGGCGTTTCACACAGCTTTGGGCGCCAAAGGCGTGACGAGAAGGTTTTTTTTCTTGCCTGCCTCTAACATATAATCCAAGTCTCACAGCAACTTTCTAATCATGATCAGATATCGTAGGGGGCCTATTCACAGATGAACATTGAAACACTCAACCTGAACACTTCAAGAGGCGCAACCACCGCTGTCGTGGCTCGTCCGGCCGGGGACACCACAGCTGGAGTAATACTGATCCATGAATGGTGGGGCATTAATGATCATATTCGCGACCTCGCCGGCCGTTACGCCAAAGAGGGCTATATTTGCGTGACGCCGGATCTGTATCGCGGCAAAGTGGCAAAGGATTCAGAAGAGGCTTCCCGGCTGATGCACGACCTCGACACCGTGGACGGGCTGGAAACAATCAGCGAGGCAATTGTGAAGGCCCGGAGCGCCTTTGGTGCCCAAAAGATTGGTATTACCGGCTACTGCATGGGCGGCACCCTCGCGTTGCGGGCGGCGTGTGAGATGAGCGAACTAGCAGTTGCTGCTCCTTTTTACGGAGACATCCCGGAGGAAAAGGTGCTCGCGAAACTGAAAGTGCCAACTATTTTCTTTGCGGGTACGCGCGACAATTGGATCACTCCTGAAAAAGTTGAGACGTTGAAAAAGGCGGCGCGCGAATACAACTTACCGCTCGAAGTGGTCAGCTATGATGCCGACCACGCCTTCTTCAATGACACCAGGCCTGAAGTTTACAATGCGAATGCTGCGAGGGATGCATGGCAGCGCGTCCAGGCTCACTTCCGAAAATACCTCGGTGAAGCCGCTCGCCCAACAGGAGCCTGATGCAGGGTTAGAATTCTTCTGTACCTGAGTTGGTCGTTTCATTTTGATCAGACCGGCCTGGCTGACAAAAGGAACTCTTCCAACTCAGCCTTGGTCGGCAGAGCCGTCCGCGCACCCAGGGCGCGACACTTCAGCGCGGCGGTCGCGTTCGCGAGTTTCAAACTTGTTTCCATATCTTCTCCACGCAACAATCCATAAAGAAGGCCGCCATGAAATGCGTCTCCGGCGCCGGTGGTATCGCGACAAGCGCCTGGCACTTCATAGGCCGGTGATTCCAGGAACTGGCCATCGGAGTAGACCATTGCACCACGCTTGCCCATGGTCATGCCCACCACTGCGCAGCCATAGCGCGCTTTCAACTCGACAAGCGAGGTGCGCTCGTCGCTGATGCCAGTTAGCCGGTGAGGAAACTCCCTGGAAGTGACCAAGAGATCAATCAAGGGCAGCAGTTCGGGCAGTCCTTCATAGATGTTGTCGACATCGGCGGTCACGATGGTCCCCGTCGCCCGAGCTGCCTGGGCCAGCCGGGCGCAGGCGGGTGGATCATGTGCATCGATGTGCAAGATACGCCCCAGCGTCGAGATTTTGACAGGCGCGTCGTCAACCCTGTATGCAAGGCCCTCATCGCGGTCCCAGATTATGGTTCGGTCACCAGAGCGCGCGTCGATGATAATGAAAGCAATCTGGTTGCGAGCGCCGGCGACGACTTCAGCAGACTCAATGTCAACACCTTCATCCTTAAGCGAGCTGAGTCCAAATTGTCCTTCTGCGTCAGAGCCGAAGCGTCCTGCGTAAGCTGTTTGCAAGCCCAACCTTTGCAAAGCAACCATTGCGGTTGCGGTTTGACCGCCCGGAGACTGCTGATGCTCTCTGAAACGCATCTTGCTGTCGAACGCCGGATATTCCGGAACGACGATTAAGTGATCGATGGCATTCAGGCCAAAACCGACGGCGTCGAATTGTCTTTGAGTTGGCAGTGTGAAGGGAAATTGCACTAGCTCTTAGCTTACCTAATACTCAAACACGATCCACGAAATCACACGAAATAGCACTGAGAGAAGATTCGGCTTGGTTCGCGGGATTTCGGGGATCGTTATGTCGCTTGCCACCTTGATAAGACTCCAAGAACTTCGCGGACTAATTTCGCGGGACACGAAACCACCAAGAAAACTTGGTTAGGACACTACTCAAAAGGCGCGCAGAATGCATTCGTAATCCTTCTAAGCTAGAATGAATCGAGCAAATCCCCTGTAATTCCCAAGCAATTGCGAAGCTGTGACCTTAGACGAAAAACTAAAAGAAATTCCACGTTCTGCCGGCGTCTATCTCTACAAAGACGGCGCGGGAAAGACTATTTACATCGGCAAGGCAAAGAACCTGCGCATCCGCGTCCGTTCTTACTTTCAAGCGCGGCCATTCGACCGTAAGACCGACGCTCTTCTAAGACAGATCGCTGATGTCGAGTTCATCGTCACGGACAACGAAGTCGAGGCCCTGATACTTGAAGCAACGCTAACTAAAAAACATAAGCCTCGCTACAACGTCAATCTAAAAGATGATAAGTCGTATCCTCACCTTAAACTTACGATCAATGAGCCTTTTCCCAAGGTCGTAATCACGAGGCGGATCCAAAATGATGGTGCGCTTTATTTCGGCCCTTTCTTGCCGGCCAGCCTTGCCCGCAAGACAATAGATTTGATTAATCGGACGTTCCAACTGCGAACCTGTGATATCGATATTGACGGTAAGGCTCCTCGACCATGTCTTGAGTACCACATCAAACGATGCCTTGGTCCATGCGTCAAGGGATTGTGCACGCCGCCGCAGTATCAGGAAGCGGTCAAAGATGTGCGGCTGCTGCTGGAAGGACGGAATAAGGAACTGGCCGATACACTCGCAGACCGCATGACGCAGGCTTCGACAGATCTTCGTTACGAAATGGCGGCTAAGTACCGCGATCTCCGGAAGACTGTCATCAAGCTTTCTGAACAACAGAAAATGGCCACCTCGCCGGAGCGCGATGTCGACATCTTCGCCTACTATCGCGAGGGCCGCCGACTGGCGCTGCAGCTATTCACAATGCGCGAAGGCCACATCGTCGGACGGCGCGAATTTTTCTGGGAGGACCTGCCGGAAGGCGATTTCAATCCTGCCTCATTCCTGAGTGACGTTCTGGCCCAGTACTATACGACCGATTATGTGCCCAAAGAAATTCATGTGTCGGTAGACTTTGAAGATCGCGAGTTGCTGGAAACGGCCTTGAGCGAACGGAAGGGACGCCGCGTCAAGATTCTACACACCCAACGAGGCGAAAAGCGCGACCTCATTGATCTCGGTGAGAAGAATGCGAAGCTGGCGTTTGAGCAGCGGTTTCGCGTGCTCAAGCCGGATATGAAGCTCGTGCTCGAGGAGTTGCAGGAGACTCTGGAATTGCCTCGTTTTCCAACTCGCATTGAGTCGTTTGACGTTTCAAACATTCAAGGCGCGGACAATGTAGCCGGTATGGTGGTCTCCGAAAACGGGAAAATGAATCGTTCGGAGTACCGCAAGTTCCGAATCAGAACGGTCGAAGGGTCAAACGATGTGGCGTCTATGCGCGAAGCAGTTTTTCGACGGTATCGCCGAGTGCTGGATGAAGGAAAGCCTTTGCCGGAGCTGATCATGATTGATGGAGGCAAGGGTCAACTCAAGGCAGCTGCCGATGCGATGCGCGAACTCGACTTGGAAGCAGTGCCGATGGTTGGTGTAGTCAAACCACCGTTCCGCCACAACGATGTGTCGCATCTGCTGGTGAAAGGGCGAGAGGATGAACCAGTTTATCTCGACTCTCATTCACTGATTCTTCGCTTGCTGCAGATGATTCGCGACGAAACACACCGTTATGCTGTCACTTACCATCGCAAACGCCGAGAGTTGCGCGACTTCACCTCCGAACTAACTGCCATACCGGGGGTGGGTGACAAGCGCAAAACCCGTTTGCTGAGGCAGTTCGGTTCGATTCAAAGAGTTGCGCTTGCCAGCGTTTCAGAATTATCGCCTTTTGTGGGATTGAGAACGGCGAATGAAATTGTCGAGCACTTCAATCGCCAACGAAACCTTGCCGAAGCTGGAACCACAACGCCGCGGGACACCGAAGTGGCCGAGAACACCGGGCCCTCGGTGACACCGTTAACGTAATTTGAATATGAGGGCAGCTATGAGATGGCTATTCATTGCTATTACCGGTTTCGCATTGCTAGCGCTGTCTGCGGGCAATACGCTCGCCTGCAGTTGTCTTGAGCGTGTCCCTTGTCAGGCGTACGGGGAAGCGTCCGCGGTTTTCGTCGGCACCGTTATCGACAGCCGCATCATCACCATCAAGCAGGCCAATTATGAAAGGAAGAGGCGCGCCGTGCGTCTCTCGGTAGATTCTCCTTTTCGCGGGGTCAGAGGTTCGAAGGTAGAAGTAACGACGGCAATGGGCGGCGGTGATTGTGGGTTTGGATTTGTTCCGTCCCAACAGTATCTCGTTTACGCTTCTGAGTATGAGGGAAAACTCTCAACAAGCATTTGCTCAAGAACCAGATCCATCGCCAGGGCTGCAGAAGACCTCAGCTACATTCGTGGGTTGGCCACAGCAAAACCAGGGGCGACGATCAGCGGTAAAGTAGTCAAAAACCGAAGGAACAAGGATGGTGGGTATGACAATCTACCCCTTGCGGGCACCAAGGTAACGATTGAGGGACAGGCGAAGAGAAAAATCAGGACAGACATGAAAGGGCAATTCCGAGTTGAAGGTTTGCCGGCGGGAACATATGTGGTCAAGATATCTGTTCCGGACGGTCTGGCTGTGACAGGGGTGCCTGAACAAAAGGTAGAGGTGACTGATCGCGGTTGTGCCGTTGTGGAGTTCTGGTTAGAACCTGCCCGAAAACTCAGCGGGAGCTTAAGCTTCGCACGCGCGGACCGACGTTTAGTAATCAGGGGTCGTTAGCAGTCGGTTCGTTTCACAGCGGCTCTGCCGCACCCCTTGCGGAAAGCCTATGGCTTTCCGCACACATTATTCTTAAGCTTCGAGGCACGCCTCTGGATGCGGAGGCATAGCCTCAAGTGTTATGTAGCGTCCCGGAAAGGCAGAGCCTTTCCGCAAGGAAGGCGGCGAAGCCCTAGTCCAAACCTTGACCTGGCCCCCCCTCAGAGAATACTTTGCAGCCAAATAATACCTACTCTGCATACCACTGTCTGAAGGAGGTTGCCTATGGCAAGCAAAGCAAGTATCGCAGGTCACCCGGTTCATCCTATGCTCGTGTCGTTTCCTTTGGTACACATCTTTTGCCACAGATGTGCTCTTCTACTTTAACCACCACCGCAGTCTGGTGCTGATCTCAAAGTTCATGATTGCTGCGGGTATCATCGGCGCCGCAGCGGCGGCAGTGCCCGGCATTGTCGATTGGCTGGCAATCAAGAACAATGAGGTGAAGAGAATTGCGAACTGGCACGCGCGCTTGAATATACTCGCGTTGCTAATTTTCTCGGTGAATCTCTACTTGAGAATGCAGGCAGGGTCGCCACTGGTAGGAGGGAGCCTCAGAATTCCGTTCCTGCTTTCGCTACTGGGAGTGGTTCTGATTTCCATCTCCGGTTGGTTGGGCGGCGCCTTATCGTTCGAACACGGCGTGGGAGTCGCCCCGCAACATGACACGCCGGAAGAGGAAGTAGCAAAGGTCAGGTTTCCTTCTTAACCGCGGCCCTGACCTCGTCGGAGCAGGTATCGGGATTCACTAATTCTGAAGGGCTACCGCGACGTATTAAACACATCACCGCCCGGACTTCGTTTGAAATCCGGGCGGTAGTTTTTTTACCCAAGCTTGATTACCCTTGAGGTTGTTGGCCTCGCATACCGCTGAATTCGTACGAGATGTGCATTTTGAGCAACCCATCCAACATCTCCGCTCGCACGTCTTTTACTCGGGCTTTCACCTCTCCATTACTCGCTTTTACCGGAATCATGAGTTGTAGTTGTGCGCCTTTAATTAACTCAAGTGGATTGACGCGCTGGTCGATAGCGTTACGCACGAACACGGTCACGAAGTTGTTCGCCATGGGATTCACACCCTCCAGATTGACGCCTTCAACGTTCAGCTGTCCGTAGACGGTTTGGCTTCCTTCGTCGAAACGGAGCTGGACGCTCGTCTGCGCCCAACCTTTAAACTGCATACAGCTGCCCAGCAGATTGTAGCTACCACTAAACGCGAGCGGAGCGGTAATCCGGCCGTTGGCAAATTGAACCTCGGTTTTGATGTTACTGCCTTCCGGCGCGAGGGTGATCGTGTTGGTACACCCTTGCTGGAAAGCAATGCGCTCGATCCCTGTGGAGTTCGCTGCCGGCTCTGTTCCGGCGAGTTGAAACGAAGGTGCGCCGAGGTCCTGGAAAACCGTGGCAAGAAACTTTTGAATGAAACCGTTTGGAAGCGTGACAACGACAGCGCCCGCCGGATCCCCACTGGCTTCCGGGGCCTGCACCTGCGTCCCTGGCATAGACTTCGCGCGCGGTATGCCGAGCAGGAATACGGCGGTTCCTGCTCCCACGATCAACCCCAGGAGAAGAATGATCAGGTACCTCATAGTTTCTCCTCCCTAATCGCGCGGCGAAGGCGAAGGCGATGACGTTGCAGTTGGTGATGCGCTGGGCGTGGAGCTACCCTGCGTAGCCATATTACTAAGCAGCGCTTTAACCAGAGCAGCCGCGGTATTCGACACGGCGTCTATTTGCTGCTTGACCTGCTGAGGCGGCACTTTACTGAATCCCGCCGGCACCTCAAATAGCGAGTTGTCCACGTTCGTGTTAATGTCCCGCATCTCCGCGACTATCTTCGCGCCTTTTACTCCCTGGACATCGCCGCTGGCCTCCGTGAACAGTTCAGCCCGCAGAGGCAGACCGGTTTCTTTGTCAACAAAAACAAATGCTTCAGCGCTTACTTCGCCTGCTTGTGTCCCGGTGCTTCTGGTAGTCGCGTAACGATATTTGTCGGCAGTGCGCCCTGTGATCGTCTCTTCGCCAACGCGCTCGACGCCTTTCAAGTTTTCCAGGCGCGAGGTTAGTTGTCCCGGAGTCATCAACTTGTGCAGTTGAAACCCTGTAGCTTCAGGCGTCAGCTCCGCATATTGCTTGCGGCCTGGCGCAACAACAATGTGCAGACCACCCTTTTCGAGGTAAATAAGATCCGACCCGTCCGGCAGTTTGAATGAGACGCGGCGATCGGCACCACTGCGCGCCACTTCAGCGGACAAAGTCGGGATACCGATCGTCTTTTGCCCACCTTCAGTTTCTGCACTGAGGACCAGGGTCGCGCGATACCGCTCGGGTTCGCGCGTCGCAATACCAGTGGTTGGCGCTGTGGAGACGTTGGCATTTACGTTGGCCGGGGTTAAATTTGCATTAACAGTCAGGTTTGCATTGGTGTTTGTATTGGTAGCAGGCTGACAGGCGCTGCCCATCGAGATCATTGCGGCTGTCATAATAAGACAGGCTAGTGCTGATGGCTTGACGGATGTTTTCATTAGAGAGATCTCCGGACTCAAGCGCCGTGGCGCTGTGTTTAAGAAGGGGGTGTAGGGGAAGCAGTAGGGGGAAGCAGTAGGATACCATGCATGGGCCAGTAGGCAAACGGTTGCCAGTGAGGGTAGTGGGTTAGTTCGCGCAAAGCATCTCGCTAAATTTCTCGGGCGGCTTAAAATGCGAGACATTCCGCGAGGTCAAGCGTCCACGAAATCACTGGACGAACACGAACAAGAGTCAACAATACCGAATATACTGAATGACAAATGAGAAACAATGAGAAACGTCAAATGAGATATGGGAAATGAATCGGCCATCTCTTGTCATCACCTACTTACGAATATAGTTCCGGTGTAACCATCTCTTCTGAGTTCGATCCTGGGTTTCGAAGAGAATGTTCCTGTCATCTTCGCGCGTCAGCAGGCTGATTCGTGCGGTCACTTCTTTTTCTGAAGCCTTGTTGCTGTCCGCCTCCGCGAGGAATGTCTTTACATTTTCAGCGGTCGCGGGCTCAAATTTCGAATCTTCCCGCAGCTCGGCGATTGCTTCGATCGCATTCGCCTTGAGCAACTTGGGCCAGAGTTTCATAAACAACTCGCTGGAACCGTAAACGTCCGCGCTGTTGACCGCTCCGTTTATCGCAAATACGTACCCAATCACATCGTCCTTGCCCTTGACCACTCCAGCTAGCGCCCTAGTGTAGCCCGCCGCCGTCTCCTGCACTTTTCGGTTTTCGACAGCAAGTTGTAGGCTCGACTCTGACACGGTCGAATTAACGCGTGTGCTGAGATTCTCGCTCAGCTTGTCCTGAGTGACCGTGACGTTTTCCCAAACTGCGCCTTGTGATTTTGCACTCTTAGCCGCCAGCTTGAGTTCCTTCGTGACGACCACTTCTGCCGCGCTACTGAAGACTTCAGCCCGCTCACCTTTGCGTTTGTTCCACCTTCCGGACTCCACACAGAAAGCAGCGATCGGCATGCGGCCCGACCCAGGTGGCACGATCAGATCAACGGCCAACACGCGGTCTTGCTGCCCGCCTTTTACAATGTCTCCCGCCTGGACGTAGATATCCTGATCCGAGCGATTCTCTATGGAGAGTTCGTTTACCGATTTCGTCTCGTAAACCACCACTTTTCTTTGCTCGAGCGCTTCTTGCAGCGTCAGGAATGATTTGCCCTCAATCATGTTTTTTCCGTGAAGGAGAAAGATTGTGAGGTTTTTATGGGTGAATGGGCCAGAGACACGGTAATCACTCGCTTGCATCCCGGTATCTGGTCCAGAGCCGCCTGCGTCCTTGCTTGACGTCTCACTCTGCACCTGAGCGCCAATAAGCACCCCTAACGGAACCGCAACTGCTAATAAGACCACCGCGATGGTCATCAAAAATGTCTGTTTCATGGTTGTACTCCTCGGGTAGAGCCGATGCTGAACAAACAGCGAATGTTGAAGGACCCAACGTGCTGAAGTACCAGCCCTCAGCAAAATGATGTTGACGCGGGGAGACATCCCATTCGAAGTCGGTGCTTCAGCACACGAACACCTGACCTTCGCAGAACGAAGCGCTGCCTAACGAAGCCCTGCTGGTTTCGGGGAGACCGATTGTCTTGCAGTTTTAGAACGGTGATGGGGAGTCTTCTTGCGTTTGGACGGGCCCCTGGCCCAAAGCGTTGCCAGACCTTTGGGTTTTATGACGAATGATTGGTCGGGGCGTCCGCGTGCGGGACGAAGCAACGTCGGCAGCGGGCTTCGTACATTCCAGCGGCGCCGACGGCGACGCGCTCTTCGGATTCGAAGATGCGTTGGGAATAGTTGGCTGGCTGACCACACTTCATGCAGATGGCGTGAGTTTTTGTAATGTACTCAGCAATGGCGAGAAGTTGAGGCATCGGTTCCCATGGTTTGCCGGTGTAGTCTTGATCTAATCCCGCAATGATCACACGCACACCGCGCTTGGCTAGCTGGTTTGCTACATCAACGAGTGCGTTGTCGAAAAATTGACCTTCATCGATGCCTACAACTTCAGTATCAGGGTCGATCGTGGCTAGCAGTTCCGCTGCGGTGCGGATCTTGGAAGACTCGTGGCGCATCTCGGAGTGGGAAACAATGTGATCGTTTGAATAACGTGAATCGACTTCCGGTTTGAAGACCTGAACCTTCTGCCGCGCAATCTTTGCACGCCGCAGACGGCGAATTAGCTCCTCCGACTTTCCGGAAAACATCGCGCCAGCAATCACTTCAACCCAGCCAGGCATTGTGCGAGGGTGTGGCAACGGTTCCTCGTTACCCTGAACAATCAACTCTTCCATCATCAAGTCCTTTAATCCGTGTTCTGGTATAACTCAGGATTGTAGAAAGGCGCAAAGGCAGCGATCAGAGCCAGCTCGAAACTGAGCGAGCGGGTGAGTAGGTCGCGCGAAAGAACTCCCCAGGCACCCTCGCGGCTGCGGGTGTCGCGCTTGCCTGAGACTTCGTCGATCACCAGACCCAACTCGCGTCGGCCCTCGATTACTTTTTTCGCTAGTGCGTTCGGGACGGTGATTGAAGGTGACGCTCCAAAGGCTCCGTTTTTGCCATCACTGGCGTAGGCCCATCCTCGTAAGAACGTGTGCCACTCGCCCTCAATCGAAATCGAGTGAAACCCTCCCTCGAGTCCGACATAAATCTCGGCCTCCAGACGCTGGCCGCGAAGCAGGTCGCGGACTGCCAGAGCCCTCTCCCGTGCGCCTTGCATAAGCTCCCAGTCGGTTAAGGGCATCGCGGGCGCGTTGGTACTTACGGCCCGCGCCACGACGTTGGCTTCGGCCCATGAGGAATCGATTTCCGCGACACGGGCCACACACGCGCGGACCGCCATGATCTTGGCAGCGCGGTCCGAGCCTAGAGCTATCGTTTTAATTGAGGATTGGGATCGCGACCGGTTCAAATTTTCTAATTGCCGACGAGAGTTGCCTATTAGCGAAACGCGTCAGAGGCTATACCAGAGCGAAGGTTGCGTCAAAGGGAGTGCGGCGCGGGAGACGTGTCAGACGTGGGGACGAAGATCAACTTGGGAAATTCGCAGGTGGGGAAGGTGGGCTTGCCCCCGCTCAAGACCCCACCCACTCGAGACCGAATTGACAGCCAACCTTCGGGATCTTACGAAACTCTCAGCGACCCCTCTTGAATAGATAGGGATCTTGAGCGGGGGCAAGCCCACCTTCCCCACCTGCGAATTTTCCAAAGTTAGATCTTCGTCTCAGTATTGAATAACGACGGAATCCTTCCGGATCCCTGTGTCTCGGTCGCGGATGAGCGGCTATCTTGACATTGACTGCCGCCATTGCTGTAATCAAATTCTCCTTGTAATTCTTCGATGTAGTTCTCGCTGGAGGTCTCTACAAAGGTGCCTGTTAACGAACTGGTTTACGATTGGAACAACATTGATCCCGTTATTAAGGCACCTAACCGTCACGTTGGTTTTGACGACGAAACTCTGCGCGATGGTTTGCAATCACCTTCGGTTTCCGAACCCACGGTAGAGAAGAAGATCGAACTGCTGCATCTGATGAATGCGCTGGGCATCGATACCGCGGATATCGGCTTACCCGGAGCCGGTGGGACTCATGCGGCGGGCGTGGAGCGTATGGCTCGCGAGATAGTCGATAAGAGACTCAAGATCCGTCCTAACTGCGCGGCGCGTACTCATCGCAACGACATCATTCCCATTGTCGAAATCTCGCAACGGGCTGGCATTCCTATCGAGGCCTGCACGTTCATCGGTTCTTCATCAGTGCGCTTCTTTGCGGAAGATTGGACGCTGGAGAGACTCCTCGAAATGACCGAAGATGCGGTGACGTTTGCGGTGAAGGAGGGCGTGCCCGTGATGTTCGTTACAGAAGACACCACCCGCGCAGACCCGGAAACGCTGCGCGCGCTTTACACGACGGCGATTCGATGCGGGGCAAAGGCAGTTTGTGTCTGCGACACGGTGGGTCATTCTACGCCAGACGGCGCGCGTGCGGTGGTGCGGTTTGTAAAAAACATTATCGACGAGCAAGGCGGAAATGTGAGACTTGACTGGCATGGACATCAGGACCGCGGACTGGGAGTAATCAATTCGATCGCCGCCATCGAAGGCGGCGCAGATCAAGTTCATGGCTCAGCCCTGGGAATCGGCGAGCGGGTCGGCAATACGCCGATGGATCAGTTGCTGGTAAATCTCAAACTCATGGGTTGGATCGACAACGACCTTACGCGACTCGGCGAGTATTGCGAAGTCGCCTCGTCGGCATGTAAGTGGATGATACCTTTCAATTATCCCGTGTTCGGGCGCGATGCCTTTCGCACGGCCACCGGAGTACACGCCGCCGCCGTGATCAAGAGCTATCGGAAAGGCGACCGAGCACTCGCCGACCTTGTTTACTCGGGCGTGCCGGCCGGTCAATTTGGTCTGGAGCAAGTCATTGAGATTGGACCCATGAGTGGCAAGTCCAATGTGATTTATTGGCTAGAGAAACGGGGCATTGAGCCTAGTGACGAGCGCGTTAATCGGATCTATGAACGCGCCAAGCGGTCCTCCGCGGTATTGGCTTCCGAAGAAATCTTGCAACTCGTTTGAGTTACGTCTCTCTGGATGTTAGTCGCATTCCCAGATTGCAGAAAATAAGTCGATGGCTACGACGCCTGCGGTTAACATAACGACAGCCAAAAGTATTCAAGAGATGCTGGCGTCGCCTTACGTGCAAGCTGCCTTTAGTTTTTTTGATTCTCACACAGAAGAGATCACCGAGGAACAGATCAGGATTTGCTCGATTCCCGCGCCTCCTTTTGACGAGAAGAGACGAGCTGACTATCTCTGTGACAGGTTTAGTGAAATAGGTTTGGAGAAGGCTCGGATTGACGAGGAGGGCAACTGCCTGGCCCTGCGGAGAGGACGCTCGCTTTCTCCTCTGCTCGTCGTCAGCGCCCACCTCGACACAGTTTTTCCATCAGGAACGAATTTCACCGTACGGCGCACGGCAAACAAATTGTGGGCGCCCGGCATCTCCGACGATGGCTGCGGATTGGTTGCGCTAATCGCAATCGCTCGGGCTCTGGACGAAGCGGGGATTGTGACTGAGGGTTCAATTCTGTTTGTGGGCACAGTGGGGGAAGAAGGTGCTGGCAATTTGCGGGGTGTACGCTATCTTTTCGGCAAGGGCGAATGGGCCCGCCGAATCGATGCATTTATCAGCTTCGATGGCGGTGGAATCGATCGCATCACCAACGGCGCGCTCGGATCGCGGCGCTACAGAGTGCGCTTGCGCGGAACAGGCGGCCACTCGTGGGCCGATTTCGGCGTGTCCAATCCCATCCATGCCCTGGGACGCGCGATCTCCAGACTCGCTTCTTATCCTGTACCAAGGTGGCCCAGGACCACTTTCAATGTAGGTCGCATCGAAGGCGGCTCAAGTGTTAACGCCATTCCCGGCGAGGCAGTCATGGAAGTCGACCTTCGTTCAGCTAGTGAGCACGAGCTACTCAGGCTTGATGCATTTTTTCGACGAGCTGTCAGGGAAGCCGCGGATGACGAGAATGCCACCCGGCGGAAAGACGATTTGCCGTTGGAACTTAACCTTCAGCTAATAGGCGAACGTCCGAGCGGCGAAACTCGGGCCGATTCTCAAATAGTCGAACTGGCTGAAGAGGCAACGCGCGCCTTAGGTTTCACGCCGCGCCTGGACCAGGCGTCGACCGATTCGAACGTGCCTATTTCTTTGGGCCTGCCAGCAATCACACTCGGCGGGGGAGGCATGTCAGGAAATTCCCACACCATTGACGAATGGTATGACCCCCGAGACCGCGAAACCGGCTTGAGGCGGGCGCTGCTTGTAATACTGGGGATGGTGAAAGTTAGGACAGGGTAAAAAACGGAAAAGGGTAAAGGGGTAAAAGGCTAACTTCTGCCCTTTACCTGTTACCTATTACCCCTCCCCTAATACCGTTTTTAATTGATTGGAATCGTGACGGTGGCTGAGCCAGCCTTGCCGGGAGGAAAGCGCTTTTGACGCGCGATCCGAATTGCCGAGGCATCCCCACCAGAAGCTTGTGTCACTCGCCCAGACTCATCATAACTGAC
>JBPCMM010000228.1:0-7063 GCA_051002255.1 Pyrinomonadaceae bacterium | reverse complement strand
GGTATACCGACAGGGTCCGCACCAGGGCGCCCAGAAATCCAACAAGACGACTTGCCCGCGCAGCTCCGAAAGGCTGGTTGGTTGTTGGTCTATCCATTCGGTGCCGATGATCTCTGACGGATTCGTGGCTTCGCTGCTGCTTCCTGTTTTCTCCAGCAGCTTGAGGAGATCTGCCGACGGATCCAGGCTGGCAAGCCGTACCCGCGCCAACTTATTTAGATTGCCGGACGGCAATGAGACTGAAAGCCTAACCAGGTCTTGCAGGACCGCGAGGGCGGCCTCTTGCTTATTCAGCTTTTCCAAGGCGTCGGCAAGAAACGATGCCGACTTGAACAGCCATTCATCTCGCTTGAAGCCGGTAAGTTTCTTCGACTCCATAGCGAGCGTCGCTGCCCTTACCATTCCCTTAGCGTGCTTAGCCATGCGTTCATAGTCTTTCGCAGTGTGAAAAGCATCGGTAAGCAGCGTTTCCATCCCGTAGAGCTCGTCGAGGTTTTGTGGTTGGGTCTCTGCATAAGCTTCCACCACACTTTCTGCTTCGGGCAGCAGGTTTCTCTTGATGGCATGCAGCACCACCACGGCGCGCGCTACCTGCAGCTTCTCTCCGGCCGGACTGCTGGCAGTGAAACTGCGCATTGCCTTGAGGGCAGCATCCGAGTTGCCAGATAGATGATGCAGCATGCCCAGGTAGTAACGATCTGTTTCCCCAACATCGCCTCGCGCTTCAAGCACAGCGGCGTTGCGCGCGGCAAGAGCTTTCAGCTCCTGTTTGGTCGTGGCATCCAGTTTTGGATCGTAGGCGAGCCTCCGTTTGTTGAATTCAGCAAACTTCTTATCGAGATAGTTACTTGCTTCTTCATACAAGGCCTGAGCAGTTCGCGTGTCGGGCGGGATCGCCGGCAATTCCGGGACTTGGCCGTCCTGGGCAAAGCCAGACGACGACGCCAGCAGGGTGCAAGCAAAGACTACAACCAGAAACCTCAGGCAGTGAGTATTCATCAGAAAGCGGGGCATTGGTTCACGGGTCATCGGTTCACGCCCACAATAGCAAAACGATCGGGGCCAAAAGCATGAAGGTCCGGCGAAACGACCTTATCCACTATCGCGCCGGCAATCAACTCTCCGGTGATCGGTGCCAGCAGAATACCGTTGCGATAGTGTCCGGTTGCGAACACCAATCCCTGAATTTCCGCACAGGGACCAAGCACCGGCAAACTGTCCTGGGAACGCGGACGCAAACCCGCCCAGACACCGATTAGCGGCAGATCTGAAATCCGCGGCGAAATTTCCAGGGCGTTAGACAAGATTGAATGAACTCCTGAAGCAGTTACCTCTTTATCGAAGCCAGCCTGTTCCGTAGTTGATCCTGCGAGGACCCGGCCATCGCGCCGTGGCACAAGATACCCCCGCGGGCTATAGATGACATGACGTGCAATGCTGGGCGGGGAGTCCGCTGAGTCAAAGCAAACCATCTGTCCCTTCACTGGCTCGATACGCGGATTCGGCGCTACTGCGTCCGGGACCTTGATAAAGGAACTCCACGCGCCAGCGGAAACTACGATTTTCTCTGTACTAACGAAGCCACGCGAAGTCTCTGCACCTTCGATTCTTCCACGGTTGATTCGGATTGATTCCACAGTCGTAGCCGTCATGAAACGCACCCCCAGCTTTTCGTTGGTCGCGACTAGGGCGCTCAGCAGGCGGCGGTTCTCGACCTGAATATCGTTGGGAAACTTCAAAGCCCCACCGACGCTTTCAGAAATACACGGCTCCAAAGTGCGCGCGCCGCTTGAGTTGAGCTTTTGGACGGTTAGTCCAGCGCGGAGCTGCCAGTCATAGCGCTGCTCGATCTCTCTCTGATCTTGCTCAGTGAAAGCCAGGTAGAGAGTGCCGGTGCGATCGAGTTCGCTGTCTATTCCCGTCTCTTCGCGCAAGGCCGCTACAAAAGTAGGGTACATATCGCGGCTCTGGCAGCAGAGATTGAAAAAGTCGTCCGCAACGTCGGCTTCGGCCTGCGGCGCCAGCATTCCCGCTGCGGCGGAGGAAGCTTCTGCTCCGAGTCTGGCGCGCTCGACTAATAGGACGTCATTGACGCCTCGCAGAGACAGGGCACGTGCGATGCTAAGTCCAATCACGCCGCCGCCTATGACGACTACGTCTGCTGTTGCTGGTAATTGACCCATCTATGTGCGACCGGCTTCTTCAAGTCCGTAGTCAGTTGTCAGTTGTCAGTTTGTGGCTTTATCCTGTGTTTTGATTTGACTCGATGAAGGCTGGGGAATAGCAGACTTCGTTGCAGGGCGCCGAACCACTGACAACTGACAACTGACAACCGACAACTGACTAACGCTTATGAAACATACTATCACACTGATTCCGGGCGACGGGATTGGGCCTGAGGTAGCGTCAACTGTAGTCCGTATCATCGAGGCAGCGGGCGTAGACGTCGCCTGGGAAACTCACTATGCGGGTGCCCAGGCACAGGAAAAGTTTGGCACAACGTTACCGCCGGAGTTGCTCGAGTCAATCAAGCGTAACAAGGTCGCGCTCAAGGGTCCGGTCACCACGCCCATTGGCAAAGGTTTTACGTCGGTCAATGTAGGCCTGCGTAAAGCGCTCGATCTTTATGCCAACGTGCGCCCCATTCGCGCGCTTCCAAACGTCCCTTGTCGCTATCCTGAGCTTAACCTCGTGATCGTTCGAGAGAATACGGAAAGCCTGTATGCGGGCCTGGAGCACGTCGTGGTTCCCGGAGTGGTCGAGAGCCTGAAGATCATTACGGAAAAGGCGTCCACTCGGATTGCGCGTTATGCTTTCGAATATTCGCAGCGTGAGGGTCGAAAGAAAATCACCTGCGGACACAAAGCCAACATCATGAAATTGTCGGACGGGTTATTTCTGGATTGCTTCAGGAAAGTGGCGATGGAATATCCCGAAATCGAGGCTGACGACAAGATCATCGACAACGCCTGCATGCAACTTGTAATGCGTCCCGAACAGTTTGACGTGATGCTGCTGGAGAATCTTTATGGTGACATCGTTTCGGATTTATGTGCGGGACTTATTGGCGGTTTGGGCCTGGTCCCAGGCGCAAACATTGGCGAGCTCGGAGCAGTGTTTGAGGCTGTACATGGTTCGGCGCCGGATATAGCCGGACAGGGAATCGCTAATCCAACAGCGTTGCTTCAATCGGGCATTCTCATGCTGCGCTATCTTGACGAACGCGAAGCCGCGGAAAGAACTGAGAAGGCAATGTTGAAGGTCTTCGAGGAAGGTAAAGTGCGGACACGGGACATCGGCGGTACTGCCAAGACTTCCGAGTTTGCGGATGCAATCATTTCAAAGATGAAGTAGGGTCTGAGCTAATGATACATTTTGATCTTCTCTCCGCGCTCATAACGCGTTGGATCGCCTGGTTGCGAATCGAAAAGCAACAACCCAAAAAGGAGTATTACATTGGCTTCGTATACATCAAGCTTGGCCTAGCCGGTGCGTGGGAGAGTGACTGCATTACTCGGGATCAGACTCTTCGGTTGGATTACCGCGAAGCCCCACACGACCTTTGTCTTCGAGGAAAATGGGATGAAGTTAGAGAAATTTACAAAGCCTTTCGCAAAGATATAGGGGCCGCAACTAGTGATTCGAAACAGATTCGACTCTTCTACGAATCAGATGAAACAGTTCTATGGATCACGTTCTTCGGCGACCGCATGTATTGGTGTTTCTCGAAACCCGAAATCACTTTGTTGGAGGACAAATCAAAGATACGCCCGGTTATTGGTCACTGGCGCTCTACAGATATTAAAAACAACCCGTTACAGAAGAATCAATTGAGTGGCAGATTATTAAGCACAGAAGGCTTTCGTGGAACGATCTGCTCGGTCAAGGAGTTTGATTATCTGGTTCAGCGGATCAACGGCAAGCCTCTCAAACAAATAGGCGAAGCCAAAGAAGCGCTTTTGACTTTGGAGCAGAAAATAGAAACTCTCATTCGCGCACTGCACTGGAAGGATTTTGAGATTCTTATCGACCTGATCTTTTCGCCAAGCGGGTTGGCAGAGGGTCAGCGACTTGGGCGGGACCCAGAAGACCATAGACCTCGACCTACTCTCGCCAATCACGTTAGAGCGGTATGCGGTGCAGATTAAGTCGGAAGCAGACTTATCGGATTTTGAGAATTATCAGCACAAGTTCGCGGATACGGGGTTTGACGGTGGTCTAATGCTGCCGCGCACTTTCGCCGATGAACTTCAGTTTCCAATCATCGGGCGATTGGCCTTCGAAATGGTAGGAGGCACAAGTTGTTTGCCGAGTCGGGCTCGCCAATATTGAATGGCTCGAAGAGGTAAGGCAAATAAAGATCATCGTCAGCGACGGTGGCGACGCTTTGATCGGGACTGAACTATTACAAAAAACGATGCTAATGATCGATTATGTTTCCGGCAGCGTCACAATATCCACAACCGTCTGAGTGATTTCAGCGGACAATCCCACCATTCTCCTGGAGCCGTATAAGTCTCCGCAGAAAATAATCCCAGCCAGGGATAGTAGGCGGGCGTCAGGAACAACTCGGCATAAACCTTCTCGTTCAGTCTTGGGGATCAAGTTAAGAATTCATCTGGAAAGTGGAAGGGATCATTTCCCATTTTTCATATTTTTCATAATTTATCATTGACCGAACGGACACGAACAACAAGTCAACAATGCCAAATGCAAACTGAGAAGTGGAAAATGCTGGACTGTCAGCCACGCTGCTTGGTACGCGATGGCCGTGCGTTCGCGCTCTTCTTCGCAGATGCATTCGCGGTGAGCCCGTCTCTTACTTTCTTAGGAAGTTTATCTCGCACCAATTCATAGGCGGTCATAAGCAGGCTCTTCAGTTCGCGTTCCGGCAACACATCAAAGCGTTCCAGAGCTACCCAATGGTAACGAGCGACGTAAGGTGCAGGCATGATGCCTTCTTGTTCGACCAGTTCGGCAAACTTCTCCGGTGTGCACTTGAACGACATACAGTGGTCGGAGGCCGGCTCCAGCGAGAGCACGCAGAACATTTTGTTGCCGATGCGCATCAGCAAATCATTTTCCCACTGGACCCCTTCGGTAACGAGGGGTAGCGAGAGGCAGAATTTGCGAACAGATTCGATGTCCATAAGTGGCAGTAGACTTAGTCTGTGAAGGTGATGGAAAGCAATAACAGACTAAGCCTGGCAGTGTCCTGATTGGTGGAGCAAAAGGAGTCTGGGGCGTAGCCCGATTGTTGAGGAAGGCGTTGATCCGCGCCCCCGAAGCCCTCCTTAACAGTCGGGCTACTGCCCCTCCATTACCAGCAGCGCAGTCTGCCCGCCGCCGGACGAGACGTTGCAAAGCGATGAAGCGGACAAGCGAACCAAGCCGCCTTCCATCAGGTTCTGAAACAAAAAAGGATTGAAGTCTACAAACATCTCATCGCTCCGAACACCGTGGTCAGCGAACCTCGGGATGCCGACCTTCTTTACGGCGACTCGTTCCTGCACTACATAATCCTGAGCGAAAGCCTGGGCGATGGTCTGCTCCCACTCTTCCGAACCACATTCCCAACCCATTACTACGCCATGCCCTCCGTAGTCGTCGTTCGGCTTTAGCACCAGTCGTTCTCGTTCCCCTCTCAGAATTTCACCCAAGTCGCGCTCGCCATGATCGAAGGAGGTTGTGCCTTCGCGAACGATTCGCGTCCAGGGAATGTGTTGTCGCAAAATATTTAGCTCGATGTCCGTAAACAGATCCGCATACTGCGGATCGCTGAGAATTGCAAAACCCGCCTTCTTATGTGCCCCCTTCGCGCGGAAAGAATTTGCCATGCAGACATTACGATCACGATAAGCACGCGACAGTGGATGAGTGTCATCAAACTTCTCCAGGAACTCATGAATGATCACGCGTTTGTAAACGATGTCGATGCGAAACGTTCCGGCCTTCAAGCGATCGCCGTCATACTCGAGTGCGTGCGGATCGACAATGGTGGCGCGGTAGCCCGCCGATTTAAAGTATTGTTTCAACACTTCAAACTCACTTGCGGTTGAAACACCTTCCCAATCGACGATTGCAATCTGCGGACTCGGCTCCTGTCCTCCCCATTCCCGATACGTTGCCAGCAGAGAATCCAGCAACCGTTCGTGGGGCTTCGGCGTCCAGTGCTCGTGCTGGTCCAAAAAATTTCTCATGTGGGGCAGCTCGAGAATAATCTTCTCGAGTTGCATCTGATCGGAGATTCCCGCGGGATTTTCGGCGTTGTACTCGAGGAACTGAAAACCTGAATCGGTTAAGTAAGCGTCGAGTCTGCTGGTAACGCACAAGGTAGAGTAGCCGGGATCGATGCGGGCCATTTGCTCTTCGGCGGGAGTTAATCCGAGGTCATTCAATAGCGGCTGGTGCTCAAGTGCCCCGGCAACCAGCTTCTCGAAGGCCCCGGCGATTATTTCGGCGGCCGCCTCGATTGCTGCATATTGCGTTCGGGAGAGTATATGAGGCCGTAGGAAAGGGCACGTGGGCCGGTCGCCATGCAGCAGACCCAGTTCCCGTTGAGCTGCGAGCAACCGGGCAAACAATTCTGGCTTAATCGTCGAATCATTTAAGATCCGGCTGTCGAGCGATTGAATTATTATTTCTAAAGGGCTGGACATAAAAGGACGGCTCAAGCCCCTGCAAATTACCAAAACTTGAAATTGCGCACCTGCCCAAGGTTCGCGAAGAAAGACTCTAAAGGTAGGTGAGCTTCTGCGCCTGATCGTCCCAACGCCAGAGATCAGTTCTCCCCAAGAGATGCACTCCGCCTAACCACGTGTCGATTCCGTTCATTTCGACGAAGTCAGCCTGCGCATTGAGCACGGCGTCGCCGGCTTCAGTGATTTCAAAACTCATTTGATGGACGTTCTCTGAGGTGAGTTTCGGATCAGACGTGTTCCCATTTTTAATATTTAAGAGCGGTTCTTGTGCTTCGCTCATTCGTCTGAGCGTGTTCCAAAACTGGGCATCGCCCAAACCGTAGGTGGGCTCGGCATCTCCGAAACGCGGGAACAGGTCAACG
>JBPCMM010000227.1:0-7108 GCA_051002255.1 Pyrinomonadaceae bacterium | reverse complement strand
CCGAAGCTGAAGCGCAGCGTTCACCACGGATTTATTGGTCGATAATGCCTAATCTTCTAGACATTCGACGACGCATCAAGTCGGTTAAGAATACGCAGCAGATCACCAAGGCCATGAAAATGGTCTCGGCGGCAAAGCTCAAGCGTGCGCAGGATCGCGTTGTGAACGCTCGTCCCTTCGCGAACAAAATGATGGAAGTGCTAAGTGAGCTGGCTGGCAGAACCGACGAGAGTTTTCATCATCCACTACTCGACGTGCGAGGCGACGACCGGTACCTGGTGGTGTTGATCTCCGCGGACAAAGGATTGTGCGGCGCTTTCAATACAAATCTGATCAAAGCAGCCCAAGCTTTCATTCGCGAGCATTCGGGTAAGCGGGTTGAGATCCTGGCTGTGGGTCGCAAGGGCAGAGATTTCTTTCGTCGTCGAGATTCGAAGCTGGCCGGCGAATACGTCGGGCTTACTGGTAAAGGCCGGGTCGAGTTTGCTGAGGCGATAGAAGTGGCCCGCGACGTGATCAAACGCTTCACGGAAGACCAGGAGATTGACAAGGCCTTCATCATTTACAATGAGTTCAGGTCAGTGATGCAACAGCGCGTGGTTGTCGAGCAACTCTTGCCCGTCTCTCGTGCGGGCTCAAAGGATGAAAAGTCCGCCGCCGATGGTAAACCTCTCACACTCGTCGACTATATTTACGAACAACCACCCGCCGAGATCTTTAGCCGGTTGCTTCCACGTCTGGTAGAGACGCAAGTCTTTCGCGCACTGCTGGAATCCGTGGCTTCTGAGCAAGGTGCTCGAATGACCGCCATGGACTCCGCCTCAAAGAATGCCAGCGAACTAATTGATTCGCTCACGCTAAACATGAATCGCGTACGACAGGCAGCCATCACTAACGAGATCATTGAAGTTGTTTCGGGCGCAGCAGCACTCTAAATGTGCTCCGTCGGGAACGCGAGTCGAGATGGGAAGCAGCTTTGGGCGGCTTCCCATTGATTCTGAGCGCTTTGATTCGGATGCGTTAAGACTTAATGGAAACTCGAACAACGCGAGAACGGACCTGGCGCTATGCTCCACTGATCATCTGGATGCTACTTATCTCTTTCGCGTCGTCGAATGAATTTTCCGCCATCAACACCTCCAGAATCGTTCGACCACTACTGCTCTGGTTATTTCCTAACATCAGTGAGGAAAGCACCAGGCTGGCGCATTTCCTGGTGCGAAAAGCAGCACACATCACCGAGTATGCCGTCCTGGGCTGGCTGGCGGCAAGAGCCTTTACCGGTTCTTCGCGCGAGTTTCTGCGGCGAAAGTGGTGGATCGCCGGCCTCCTGCTAATCGTGCTTCACGCGTTACTGGATGAATACCATCAGAGCTTTGTGCCCTCGCGCACCGGTTCCCTATATGACAGTGGCATCGATATCGCAGGCGGAGTAATTGGGCTAGTTGGCTTTGCCTACTTCCGTTCGCGCGCCGCCGGCAATCTCAGACCAGGACAAGGGGGTCATAAGCTGACATGAATAGTAAGGAAATTCCTCAACGCTCTTTTCTCGCCGCCTGCTTTGTGCAATATTGCTTCAGGGCTGGCCGCTCTGAACATCGTGAGGCCATAACCCGTATATTAACGAGCGGCGAACTAACCCGCTCAAAGGAGAGATAACACCGATGGGAATTCTTGACGCCATCCGCTCGCAGTTCATTGAGGTAATTGAATGGCTAGACGATTCTGGGAACACCTTACTTTACCGGTTTCCCGTTCAGGGCCAGGAGATTAAGAACGGGGCGCGACTCACAGTGCGCGAATCGCAAACGGCGGTTTTCGTTTTTCAGGGGCAAATTGCGGACGTTTTTCCTCCCGGTCTTTACACCATTGACGGTGGCAACACGCCTATCCTAACCAAGCTCGGTGCCTGGAAATACGGTTTCAACTCACCTTTCAAGGCAGAAGTCTATTTTGTAAGCACTAAACAGTTCACCGATCTGAAGTGGGGAACTCCGAATCCGGTAATGATGCGGGACACGGACTTCGGCATGGTCCGTTTGCGAGCCTTTGGCATCTACTCAATTCGGGTTGAGGATCCGAGCGCTTTTATTAAGGAGGTCGCCGGAACCAATGCCCACTTTGTGACTGAGGATATCGAGGGACAGTTGAAGCGCACATTAGTTAGTGGCTTCAGCGACGCCCTGGGTGAGTCAAAGATTGCTGCCCTCGATCTGGCATCCAACTATGATGAGTTGTCAATGTTCACTCGCTCGAAGCTGAGCGAGGAGTTCAAGACGTTTGGGCTGGGGTTGACGAAGTTTGTGATTGAGAACATCTCGCTTCCGGCTGAAGTGGAAGCGGCGATGGACAAGCGGACTTCGATGGGTGTTATCGGAGATGTGAACAAGTATGCTCAGTTTCAGGCGGCCGACGCGATGCGCGATGCGGCCCAGAATACTTCTGGCGGGGGAGCAGCCACGGGAGCGGGACTAGGAGCAGGATTCGCCATTGGGAATGCGATGGCCGGAGCTATGACGGATGCCATGAACCCGAAGAAGAGTGATAGCCAGGAGGCACCTAGGGTTACCTGTACGAAATGCGGGGCGTCGAACTCTGCGGTGGTCAAGTTCTGCAATGAGTGTGGCACAAAACTCGAAGCCGGAGCACAAACTGCTACATGTGTTAAATGTAATGCGAAGCTCCAGTCTGGCGCGAAGTTCTGCGCTGAATGCGGAGCCAAACAGGAAAAGCTGAGGTGCTCCAAGTGTCAGGCAGAGTTAAACCCCGGAGCTATGTTTTGCAACGAGTGTGGCACCAAGGCCGAAGCCGTCTAATCGGGAACCGGCTAAGCTTCAGCGGCATCACGCAACCAGGATTCACTTAAAAGGCCGTACGTTTAAGGGCGTGCGGTCTTTGTATGTAGAGGAAGTCCATTCCACGATCCGATAACCGAGAACCTCGTCTAGGCAGTTCCCCGGGGCTCGAACAGACTCGTGTGTTCGGTACTGGTTCAGCTTCGCCATAAGCCGTCGAAGTTAGCAATGCGATCGTCGCTACGGCTTCGCCGCCCGATGTGAGGAAGCGGCTACGCCCTTCCGTCAAGTCGTTCTTAATGAGTGGGGCTCCGCCCCTGGGGCATAGCCCCAAAAAATCTAGAGTCACCTGAGGCGGGGCATAGCCACCGCCTCACATCGGGCGGCAGAGCCGCAGCGACGACTGAAGGCGTGTTTCGGATTGCCAACTGCGAAACGAAACTGAACCAGGTATCAGGTGGTGTCGCTGGTTTCGCGGTTTGTTCGCCGCCAATGATATGCTGTGCTCATTCCCTATCGAATCGAAACGGCTGGCTTGATGAGGTAATGGATCCGAAATGTTGAGCCGCTTTCAGCAGCCCCGGCGAGTGGTGATCACGGGTATGGGGTGCGTGACCCCGATCGGGATCGGGCGCAAGGCTTTCTGGGGGGCGCTACTCGACGGTAAGAGTGGCAGCCGCAGAATTGAAGCATTCGATGTTTCCAACTCACCGGTGAAGATCGCGGCCGAAGTTCGCGACTTCGATTGGGAAGCCCAACTAAACCCCAAGGATCGTAAACATGTTCCGCGAACTGTACCTCTCGCCCTCGCAGCCGCCAGGGAAGCTCTCGACGACGCGAATCTTTTTCCCGCCGAGATGACGCTGGACCAACGCAGGAAGATCGGAGTCGTCCTGGGTACGGGCGGCGGCGGGCTGGCATTTACGGAGCAGCAATATTCATATTGGTACGTCGGGCCAACCTACAAGGCCAGTGTTTACACGATTCCATCATCAACACACGGGGGGCTTTCAAGTGAGCTGTCGATGGCCTTTGGCTTGCGCGGCCTTTCGCACATTGTTTCGACTGGTTGCACAAGTTCGACTGATGCTATTGCCTACGCAGCACAACACATCGCTCTCGGCCGGCAAGATGTAATGATCTCCGGCGGCGTTGATGCGCCCATCGCCCCAGGCATTCTGGCCGGGTTCAACCTGATGACAGTGTTGACCCGCCATTGGAACGACGAGCCGCATCGTGCCTCTCGTCCGTTTTCCAGAAACCGATCCGGGATGGTGTTAGGCGAGGGCTCGTGGATCTATGTCCTGGAGGAGTTTGACCAGGCGAAAAAACGGAACGCAAAAATCTATGCCGAGATCACCGGATACGGCGCGACCTGTGACGCTTATCATCGAGTCCGCCTGGAAGAAGGCGGCGACGAGCCCGCGCGCGCGATGCGGCTGGCTTTGGAAGATGCGGGACGCAAACCTCAAGATATCGACTACGTAAATCTCCACGGCACTTCCACCTTACTAAATGATCGGATAGAGACCAGCGCACTTAAACTAGCTTTTGACGGTTATGCCTCGCGAATTCCGATGTCAGCGACGAAGTCGCAAGTCGGGCATCCACAAGGCGCGAGCGGCGCTGCCGGTTTAGGCGCAGCCTTGTGTGCTATGCACGAGCAGATGATTCCCCCCACCATAAATCTGGACGAGCCTGACCCGGATTGCGATCTTGATTACGTTCCAAATCAGGCACGGGCAGCAAACGTGCAGGTAGCACTCTGCAACTGCATCGGCTTTGGATCGAAGAACAGCGTGCTGGTGATAGAGAAACGTAAATCATAAATGGTAAAACCCTTTTGTGGGCAGGCCGCGATTCTTCAAATTATTTGTCACTGATTATGTTTACCAGGTTCCGCGAGCGCAGCAACGATCTCGAGCATCTCGACATAGGTGATTACACTCCCGAGGAGTACGAAGGCTGCATCGTTGAGCTTCAACGCGTTAATCGATGGTTAGGCGACGCGCGAGCCTTGCGCCTTTCATTGCTGGCAGACATTGAGCAAGCCGATCTGCGCCCTTTCTCCGTGCTCGACGTGGCGGCTGGTTCGGGCGAACTCTTGCGCGTGGCGGCTGCCTGGACCAGAAGGAACAAACTCAAAGGCAGTTTTACAGCCCTGGAATTAAACGCACGGTCAGCCCAAGCGATTCTCGAGGAGTCGAGCGGCTTCGCAGAGATCCTCTCCATCCGTGGCGATGCCCTCCGTCTTCCTTTCGCCGACGGCTCGTTTGATTATTCAATCTGTTCGTTGTTCACTCATCACCTGGACGACCGTGAAGTTGTGTTGTCGCTACAGGAGCTGAACCGCGTCGCGCGCCGTCGGATTTTCATAATCGATCTTCATCGTCATCCGATCGCGTACTACTTCTACCGAACAGTGGGTCGGCTCTTCCTGCACAATCGTCTGCTCAGGGAAGACGGCGCACTTTCAATCCTGCGAAGCTTTAAACCCCAGGAGTTGCTTAATCTGGCATCCCAGGCGGGCCTGGATGACGTTCGCATCGAGCGCAGATTTCCCTATCGACTAGTCCTCAGTGCTCGAGCAAACTGGATTAATCCACTGGGCACCCGGTGGGAAAGAAACAACACACACCTTCCCTTAAATGGCCCTGCCGATCATGTGGACCATGCTGACAATTTTGGCTTAGCTCGATGACCAACTCTGGAGACGCTTACGACGTTGCTATTGCCGGGGCCGGCCCCGCCGGAACCAGTGCTGCGATTCATCTGGCAACGCAAGGTGCGCGCGTCTTGCTCGTCGAGCAAAAACGATTCCCACGAGCAAAACTATGCGGTGAATTCATTTCGCCGGAGTGCTTGCGGCATTTCGAGCGCCTCGGGGTCGCTGACCGGATGATCTCAGCCGGCGCCGCTACGCTTACGGAAACAGTTTTCTATTCGAGGAAGGGGCGCAGCGTCAACGTTCCCAGCGAATGGTTTGGTGCCAATGGACGGGCCCTGGGTCTCAGTCGAGCTGAGATGGACCAAAAGCTGCTCGAGCGAGCCAAAAGCGCCGGCGCCCTGGTGCTCGAAGATACGCATGCTTCCGAGTTGATACTAGATCGCGGACGCGTGCGGGGGCTTCGGCTGAAATGCGGAAGCGAGACAAAAGATTACCACGCGCTACTTACCATTGACGCGACTGGCCGAACACGCGCTCTCGCACGGAAACTCAACAGTCAACGGAAACCGGAACCCGGCAGCCGTTACCGCCTGGTTGCTTTTAAGGCCCATTTGGCGAACGCACAAATGGCGGAGGGAGCGTGTGAGATTTACTTTTATCCGGGGGGCTATGGCGGCTTGAGCAGCGTTGAAGGCGGTGCCAGTAATTTCTGCTTCATCGCTTCTGCCAAAGATGTTCGCCGCTGTGGTTCAGATCCCGAGGCAGTAATCCGCCATAGCGTCTTCCGAAATCCTCGGGCCGCCTACACGCTGGCGCATGCTCATGCTCGTTCGGAGTGGTTGAGCGTTTCGCTGGAGAGTTTTGGACGTCGAAAGCTAGTCCCCGCAGAAGGGCTTCTTACAATTGGTGATGCTGCCGCCTTCATAGATCCTTTTTCAGGAAGTGGCATGCTGATAGCACTAGAAAGCGGCGAGCTCGCGGCTCAAACAATCACTCATCAACTCGAACGACTGAGGCAAAACTCCTCATTCGCATTGCTGGCTCGCGAGTATCGACAGGAGTATGGAAAAAAATTCAACTCGCGTTTGCGCATCTGCAGTTTGCTACGCCGGGCGGCATTTGTACCTTCTCTGGCGGAAGCTGCGATCCTTTTCTTCGGTATCAACACTCGGCTTCGACGCAAAGTTGCGCGCACCACACGGCCTTCGCAGAAGCTCGAAACACCACCTGCGGGCATCTGCTAATCATGCTGAGCTGAGCGTCTTAATTCTTCACGCTCCTAGGAGTTAGCTTGTTCAATAGGTCTTGCCACAGCCTCACTTTTGAGGTAAAAAGACTAAGCGTTTTTAAGTTTGGAGTGCTCCTGTCGTCAATTCTCAAGGAGCGCGGCTGATGTACGGCGGCCTAATCACTCCCCAAACACGCCGTGAAACAAACTAGATGTTGTAACGGTCTTATTCGAAACTGGTATCGCCCGTCCACTTACCAGCTTATTGCACACACCGGATGCCTGCGCGGGTCGCCGGCTTCAACGTAGCTAAGGAGAACACGATGATATTTGCGTCCCCCCGTTGGTCTTCCGCCTCGATTCGGATTAGTTTCCTGTTTGTAGCGACAATTCTTTGCACGAGCGTGGCTCTCGGTC
>JBPCMM010000226.1:0-12846 GCA_051002255.1 Pyrinomonadaceae bacterium | reverse complement strand
ATTAGTGACTACCAGGGAGATCCTGAGAGACTGTTTCTCAGCGGACACTCGGCAGGCGGGCATCTCGCGGCTCTGATCGCACTCGATGCAAATTATCTCGACGATGTAGGTCTGGCGGTTGCTGCCGTCAAAGGAGTGGTGGGAATCTGCGGAGTTTACAACCTGGCCCATTTCGCCGGGCGTAACTGGATGGCCGAGCATCTGATGACCAGCGCGGCATTTGGAAATGACCATGGCTTGCGCGCTCAGGCGTCACCTGTAAATCACGTTCACGCGGACGTGCCGCCTTTTCTCTTGCTCAATGCCCAGGAAGACGAAAAGCTGGAAGAGGAAGCAGACGAACTAGCGTCTCTTTTGCGCAACCAGGGGGTCTCGGCAGAAACCTCGATCATTTCTGGTACCAATCACTTTACAATTCTTAGTCTCGTGGGCAATGGAGATGATACGCTGATTAATCGGATGGTTGAGTTTGCGAAGTAGTGAGTGGTCAGTGGGCAGAGGCAAAAATACAAAGCACAAAATACAAACGACAAAGTACAAAACGTTAACTCATGCCTCGTCCCTTAATCATAGCGATTGATGGCCCCTCGGGTGCGGGCAAGTCGACGCTTGGCCGTATGCTGGCGCGCGAGTTACATCTGCTCTACATCGATACGGGCTCGATGTATCGCGCGGTGGCGCTGGCAGTGATGGAGTCAAGCGTAAGTTCCAACGACGATGTCACGGCAGGTTCGCTGGCGAGACGAGTCAGTATCGATTTGCGAGGGGACCCCGATTCGATGAAAGTCACGCTCGAGGGCCGCGATGTAACCGAGGCGATCCGCCGAGAAGAAGTCACGCATTTGTCGTCAATCATCTCCGCGATACCGGAAGTACGCCGGGCGATGGTCGAGCGCCAAAGAGAAATGGGTAAGCGTGGTGCGGTGCTGAATGGACGAGACATTGGCACGGTAGTTTTTCCTGATGCGGACGTAAAGTTCTTCCTAACCGCTGTCCCTGAGGAACGCGCGAAGCGCCGATTCGTCGAACATGTTCATAATAGCGGCGTCAGTTTTGATGAGACCCTTGCCGATATGTCGGAACGTGATCAACGCGACACGACCCGAACCGATTCGCCACTCGCGACCGCCAAAGATGCAATCGTTCTTGATTCGACAGGATTGTCCATCAATGAAGTGTTTGAACGGATGATGGTTACTATACGAGAGAGACTAGACAAGAGGAAGTCATGAAACTTTTCCAGTTTTCATTTACGTCAAACGCAGTCTGCGTTCTGATTGTCAGCTGGGCGTCGCTCTTACAGGTTGTTGCTCAAACGCCGACTGTGGTGCACAAAACGAGTGATGAGCTGCAGAGAGAAATCATCAAATGGGAGGAGCCGGAATTTCCTCCCATAGCTCGCCAGATAAGAGCAGGTGGCCCGGTTGTCGTCGAACTTGAAATAAACGAAAAAGGCGATGTGGTTTCAGCGCGAGTAGTTTCAGGACATCCTCTCCTTCAAGCTGCAACACTCAAAGCAGCTCGGTTATGGAAGTTTAGGCCGGCCAAAGTTAACAAACTCCCAGCCCGCCTTGCTGGCAGGATTACATATACCTTTCCCGTCACTGAGCCATTATCTAAAGAAAAAACAATAAGTGAACTTGAGGAACAGGCGCAGAAGGAACCGGCTTCAGCCGAAATTCGTTACGAACTGGCCCAGGCCTATTTTAAAGCTACGAGGTACGGCGAGGCTGTGCTGCAGCTGAGCGCTGCTATTCGCCTTAAACCTGATTACGCCGACGCCTATCTTAAGCTCGGTCACGCGTATTCCAGGCTGCACTCCCACGAAAAGGCACTTGAGGCTTTCACTAACGCGGCTCGCCTAGATCCGGATTCGTCAGAGGCGTTTCATGCTCTGGGCCTGGCAAATATCGCGTTGGAAAAGTATGAGGAGGCTATTAAAGCCCTCAAGCTTTCGCTAGAGGTAGAAGGCCCGATCACCACTTCGTACTTTTTGATTGGTAAGTGCCACGTGATGTTGAACCGTCCTGCTGAGGCCATTGCGCCCTACAAAGAGGAGTTAGCAAAATATCCCGACAGCGACATGGGTCACTACGGGTTGGGCGAGGCATATCTCGCGCTTGAGCAATACTTGGATGCGATAAATGAGTTCAAGCAGGCTATCAAATTGTCCGATGGTCCTGGCAAGGCAGTGACTCACTTCCAGCTTGGCCTGGCCTATCTTGGAGCCGAGGATAAAAAGTCTGCACTTGAAGAGTATAAGATCTTGAAGCCGGTTCGTGCGGACCTTGCTGAGCAGTTATTGCAGAAAATAAGGACATCAAACAAAACCAAACTGGTGGGGAAAAGCAGAATCAACACAGAGCCGGAAGCGGTAAGAGCAAACTCTTATGAGCATGAGTAAGTCCTGGTTTAAACGCGAAGCCGTCTGGATGATGGTCTTCAACTTCGCGCCAGCCGTCGTTGCCTTGCTGCTGTTCATCGTCGTGATGCTTGCGCGTTATCTCGCTGGGTAGCAGAAAGAACATCGGCAATCGGCGATTCCCAATCGGAAATGATCTAGGTGTTCACCGGCATCATCGAAGAACTTGGACGCGTGCGCTCGATCGACCGGCGCGGTGAAGACGCGCGCATCGTAATCAAGGCCCACATAGTTACTGAGGAAGCCCACGACGGTGATTCGATTGCGGTCAATGGCGTTTGCCTCACGGCGCTCAGTGTGAATAAGGATTCTTTCGGGGCCGACGTCTCGCGCGAAACAATGCAACGCTCCACGCTGGGAAGAGTGCTGCTGGGGGCGCCAGTTAATCTCGAGCGCGCAGTAACCCCGGTAACACGCCTGGGGGGCCACATTGTTCAGGGTCACATTGATGCGCGCGGGACATTCCTGGGGGCGGCAGACCACGGCGGCTCCTGGACTGTGCGCATTGCGTATCCCCGCGAGATTGGCCAGTACCTGGTTTTCAAAGGCTCGGTCGCGGTCGAGGGCGTCAGCCTCACGATTGCGGGTTTACGTGACGACTATTTCGAGATCGCCGTGATTCCAAAGACGTGGGAAATCACAAACTTCTCTTATCTGCGGCCCAACGACGAAGTGAACCTTGAGGCCGACATTATCGCCAAGTACGTCGAGCGAATACTGGCTTACATGCCGCGCTCTAAATGACAGCGCGGTTGCGATTGGCTCAATGTCCTCGATCGCCTTGCTATCAACCCACAGAACCATTTGCGGTAGCCAATGGATTCCACCGCTCACCGCGCGCAGGGGCCACCCAACACGGGTTGCAGCCACTCAACACACAGAACCGCTTGCTGTAGCCAGCGGATCCCGCCACTCAACTGGAGGTACTAAGACTCAACATACTTTTGGCTATCGACACTCATGACTTACAATGTCCCGCCGACATCCAAACCTCACAAAGGAATCAGCCATGCCTCAACCTCACTTTGAGTCAGAACACTATCGAATTCCTCTCTTACCTAATTACATTTCGCAGTTACGGCACTTGGCTTCATGGTGACCCACGCGGATCGGTCGATCGTTTTCACAATGTTTATGGAAAGCCTCGACTGCCGCCCAGTAGACAGCGAATGAAGTATGAGCAAAGCCTACTCGAGATGCGTCCGGTCAAGCTGAATTCGAGGCAGCGAACGGCCGTAGAGAAAGGGATTCGAGATACTTGTAAAATCCGCAAGTGGCAACTCTGGGCTTTCAACATTCGAACAAATCATGTTCACAGCGTGTCTCAGGGAATTGTCGAGCGTGGCAGGTCTTGAATGCTCTGAAGGCGAATGCAACTCGCACTTTGAGAGAGGCGGGTTGTTGGCGAAGTAAACATAGTCCATGGGTCCGCCGTGGCAGCAAGAGACGGCTTTGGACTGAAAAGCAACTCTCGGATGCGATTGCATATGTGCTCTACGAACAGGGTGAGCCACTGCCCTAAGAGCTGAGCTCAGGCTGCCGCCAGGGAGCAGTCTTAATTAGATTCAGTGGCTGCGGTTCGTGTTGAGTGGCTCCTGCTAGGGCTGAGTAGTTCCTGCCGGTGTTGAGTGCTGGGATCCATTGGCTACCGCAAATGGTTCTGTGCGTTGAGTCGCTCTGGCTAGGGCTGAGTGGCTCCTCCCGGTGCAGCCTGACCGTGCGGTCGAAAAAATCAAAGCTTTCAGGTAACATGACCTTGCAGTATTTGAAATTTGAGATCCCAGATTTCAGATCCCAACGAACTATGCCTTTTGCCTCCATTGAAGACGCCGCAGCGGACATCCGCGATGGGCGCATAATTATCATCGTCGATGACGAGGATCGCGAGAACGAAGGCGACCTGGTCTGTGCGGCGGAGAAGGTCACTCCAGAGGTCATTAACTTCATGGCCCGGCACGCCCGCGGATTAATCTGCTTGCCGCTGACCGAGGAGCGCTGCGACGAGCTTCATCTGACTACGCAGGTTGCCGACAATACCTCGTTCCTGGGCACGGCTTTTACCGTTTCGATAGATGCCCGCAAAGGTGTTTCTACCGGTATCTCGGCTTCCGATCGTGCGACGACAATCCTGACTGCCGTTGATCCCCAGACCAGGCCTTCTGACCTGGCCCGGCCGGGCCATATTTTCCCTCTGCGCGCCAAGAACGGCGGTGTGCTCGTGCGTCCCGGACAGACTGAAGCCAGCGTCGACATCGCCCGTATCGCGGGGTTGTATCCAGCCGGCGTCATCTGCGAGATCATGAATGAAGATGGAACGATGGCTCGCCTTCCGGAGCTCAGGAAGTTTGCCGCAAATCATCTACTCAAGATGATCACCGTGGCGGATCTCGTCAGGCATCGAATTAGTAAAGAGACCTTAGTGCGGCGCATCGTGGAAACTGACCTACCTACCGTCTATGGACTTTTTCGCGCGGTTGCTTATGAAAACGTTGTCAATGGTGACGTACACCTGGCAATGGTGATGGGAAATGTTGGTACCGCCGAGCCGGTGTTAGTGCGGGTTCACACTGAGAACGTGACTTGTGACATGTTTGGTTCGCTGATCGACGACACGGGATTTCAACTTCATACGGCGCTGGAGAAGATTGCCGCCGCTGGCCAGGGAGTTGTTCTTTACTTGCGCCAGCGCGAACACAGCCTTGATCTCGTGAATCAGTTGCGCACCTACGCGGTGATGCAGGAACGTGGTTTAACCAAGCAGGAAGCTAGTTTGGAAACAAATTATGGAATCGATCGCGATTACGGCGTGGGAGCCCAAATCCTTCACGATCTGGGCCTGCGGCGCATACTATTGTTGACGAATCATCCCCCCAAAGTGGCGGCGCTCGAGGGTTTTGAACTCGAAGTGGCCGGCAATGTCCCTCTAGGTGAACCCGCGCCCCTTAAGGAGCCCTTGGCGGAGAGTAAAATGCCCTCCGCGGAAGAAAGTGAGCAACGCACCTGAGCACCCGGGCCATCTGTCATCTTGAGTTATGGACCATGAGTTTGATTGAAGGCTCTGGTTCGCCATAGACTCGGTTTTAGCTTTTCGGCTCTCCCTTTAGAATTTAAACTTGCTTTCGGGCCGCATTTGACGGCTGCGTGCGCTATGAGTGTAGACGACCGCGACAAACGTTCAGACGAAAGTCCCTCAGCATCGCCTCCTGAGCAGGAAGCGATTGCCGACGCGCTGCAGTCGGAGACAGACCAGCCCTTACCGCCACTTGCTGAGGCAATCGCTGAACGAGACGCCGCCAGCCCGCATCCAGTTACGCCGCAAGGCAGACGCCGGCGTTACCTGACCCGCCGTAACGCTTTGATTGCCACCATCGCCGCCTCCATCGGTGCTGTCGCGCTCATCCTGTTGCTGATCTTGGTCTACCGCCTCGGCTACGTTGATCGATACGTTGCTGATCAGATCAAAAACACGTTTGCGACGTATGGAATCCGGGCTGAGATTAAGGAGTTTCATACTGCCTTCAGGCCTCAGACCGTAGAAATGCTGGGCCTGGAACTTTACGACGCCGAGACCGGAGAAAAGATTGGGAAAATCGACAGGCTGCTGGCCACAATTCGCATAGAAGACCTTTACGCTCTCAACCTGCAGCGAAATATCAATCTCAAGGATCTGAAAATTGAAGGACTTGAAGCGTGGGTAATGTTTGACGAGCAGGGTCGCTCAAACTTGCGCAACATACGTATCCCTCCGCCCGAGCCAAATCGCCGCATCCTGTTCGCCTATTCCACCGCTCGACTGGAGATTAAGAACGGAGTTGTGCACTACGGAGATGCGCGACACGAGATCTCCGGTGAAGCCCGCAATCTGCAAGCCACGATTCAGCCAGACGATCCCAACGCGCCCGCAGAGAGCTGGATGAATACGGTCACGCTCGCGCTGTCAAATTCAACATTCACATACGATGGACGACCCATCAACGACATCGCCATCGAGGGTCGCGGGCGTATCAATCAAACGCGCGCAGAGATCCAGGAGTTAGTGCTGCGTTCGCCGGTAGCCGAGGCCCGATTACAAGGCACGATGGATGATTGGCGCGCGCTGCGCTATCAAATGGACATCACTTCGAGCGTTGATCTCATCCAGGTTTCAGAGGTTCTGCAACCGGGCGCCACCCTGCGCGGAGTGGGAAACTTTGTAGGCACCGTGACGGGCGAAGGTGATCAATACAAAGTTGACGGCACGATTAAGTCTGATGCCCTTGCGGCAGATGGTGTGCGGCTCAAAGATTTGAATGTGACGGCCAAGGGGTCAGGCCAGGGCCAGAGTTATAACGTTAATGGCCGAGCGGTGGCAGAACTCCTAACCGCCGGTGACTTCCAATTGAATACAGTCCAACTCGTGGGCGGCGTGATGGGCACCGGCTCTGACTTTCGCTGGGTGGGTGAGTTGCGCGCCGCCGCTGCCAGGGCCTACGGCACAACCATCGCCGGTCTGATTCTGCTCGATGCGCGGGCGGACTTGAACGATGGATTGCTTACGGCATCCTCCAGCCAGCTTCGCGCCAACAGCCTTGGCTCATCAGGTGCCAGGGTAAATGGAATCACAGCATCTGATCTGCTCGTCCGTAGTCAGAACAATGTAACGACCGCCACTGTAGCGAGTGTTAAAGCGGGAACGGTGGTGGCATCCGGCGCGAAGGTGAACGGCGTCACGGCCAGGAATGTTGATATTACGAGCAGAGGCGGAGTTACGAGTGTTGTAGTTAAGGAAGTGCAGGTGGGAGCAACAAGCGCGGCCGGCGCCGAGATTGGCAGCGTGAATATCGCCGGTGTGCGTCTTTCCGTTCGGGGCGGGCGGATCGAAGGATCTACCTCAGATATCAACGCCGGTACGGTCATACTTGCGGACGGTCAGGCCGAGAATGTCAGGCTGGCGCGACCGGTGTTCGTCGTTGAGCCTTCGGGACGTTATCGCGCGAGCGCCGATCTGAGCATTGGTGGCGGCGTGCTGGGAAGAATGGATCTGGGCCAGGTCCGGGCGAAGCTGGTTGCTACAAGTGCTGAGATCCAACTCAACGATTTCAAGGCAGACGTTTTTAAAGGACAGGCGCTGGGTAGCGTCAGAATTGCGATCGGTCGTGGCGGCACCTCCCGCATCGCCGCGACCTTTACCGGAGTCGACTTGGCCGGTCCACTCACGGCCTTCGCGGGCGGGGCTGTGCCGCTCGAAGGTAGAGCCAGTGGCAGAGTCGATTTGGCATTCCCGGGAACTGACTTCAAACAGGCCTCCGGCACACTCAACACGCAATTGACGGCGGCAGCCGACGACAACGAAAGCGGGCGCATCCCGATCACCGGAGAGCTGGCGATTTTGGCGGATCGCGGTCTGTTTCAGATTCAACGTGTCGATCTCCAAACCGCGGCGACCAAGCTGAAAGCTTCGGGTCAGTTCTCATTCGAAGGCGATTCTAACCTCCAGGTGGATCTTAACTCCTCCGATGCGTCGGAGCTGCAAACGGTTCTGATTTCGTCAGGTCTCCTGCCTGACGTGGAGGAGCAGATGCGGAGCTATGGCCTGGAGCTTGCGGGCCAGTTGTCATTCAACGGCACTCTAAAGGGTGCGCTGAGTTCACCGGACATCGACGGTCGAGTGTCTCTCAGTTCTTTGCTGGTCAACGGAAATGATCTGGGTTCACTGTCCGCCTCGATAGTGACAACTCCGGCTGAGCTACGTGTTGCGGATGGGCGCTTGACGGAAAGAGACGGCGGCGGCATGCAGTTTACGCTCAACGCTCCGCGCACAGGCGTGAACAACACAACGTTTGCAGCCACACTCGACCGAGTGAATGCCAGAACTCTCATTGCCACGCTTCCGTTGGACAAAGCGACGCGCGAGCAACTTGGCGATACCCAGGCGGACGTTTCGGGGCAGATACAAATCGCGGGAATACCAGACGCGATGAGTGGTAGTGCGGAGTTACGCTTCGGTTCGGGCCGGCTGGCAGGCGAACCTCTGGAAAGCCTGGTGGCCCGCGCCACTTTCAGCGGCTCCATCGTCAATATCGAAAACGTCGATGCGAAGCTCGGTGCGGGCCGTATAGTTGCGAGTGGCACTTACAACACGTCTACAAAAGACTTCGATCTGCAAGGCCGCGCCGAGGGAGTGGAGCTCAGCCGGCTTGCGGCGCTTACTAATAAAGGCATCGGCCCCGTACTAACCGGCACGGCAGATTTCAAGGCTAGCATGTCCGGCAAATTTTCGGCCGGAGATTTTTCCGGCTTCCAGATCACTTTTGATGGGCAGGGTCAGAACGTAACCATCAATGGTCGACCCGCCGGAACTATTGCGCTGGTCGGCAGAACTGAGAACAAGCAACTCAATGTAACGCTGACAAGCGGGTTGCTTGGTACTCCGCAGGTGATCTCAGCCCAGGTCAATCTTGCTGATGAGAAGCTGCCGGCCACGATCGAAACCACATTTAACAATGCCGAGCTGAGTAACTTGTTCTCGATCATCTTGCCCCAAGGTACGGTGAAGATTACCGGCCGGGCAACGGGCTCGCTTAAAGCGACCGGGCCCCTGGTAGATGAGGATGGCTACTTTTCAGCCGCCGGCTTGCAGGGGACGGCGAATCTCTCGGAGCTCACGTTTAAGGTTGAAGATGTGCAACTCATCGCAACTTCACCCCTCCTGGTGCGCTTCTCGCCGACCGAAGTGTTCTTCGAAAAAACCCAGTTCACCGGTCCCGGGACTAATATCGTTTTGGGTGGAGTGTTAGCGGTTGGTGAAGGCGGCAGACAGACGCTTACGGCAGATGGCCAACTCAATTTGCGCGTGCTGAACGGTTTGTCTCCCGATGTGTTTACTTCGGGAATTGCCGACGTCGCGGTACGTATCAGCGGCGACTATAAAACCCCGCGTGTAAACGGCACGGCTTCCGTTAACTCTGGCTCGGTCTCGCTGCTCCTCGGTAACGAGCGATGGACGATATCGAATCTCAAATCGGTCATCAGATTCACAAGGAATCAGGCGCAGATCGATTCGCTCGCGGGTACGATGGGCGGAGGCCGTATCAGTGCTTCCGGCGGTGCTCGCATGGAGGGCTTCACTTTAGCGGAGTTTCTCATCAACGTTCACGGTGAGAACGTTACAGTCCCTTTCCCGGAAAACTTCCGCTCCACGGTGGATACTGATCTTGAGATCCGGGGATCCGCGCGCGAACAACTTGTGGGCGGGGTAGTGAGCTTGCGCCGAGCGGAATACACCGAAGACATTGAACTAGCCGATCTAATCAACTTCCGACGTGAAGAATCGATCGAGGAAGGTGGCGAACTGGAATTCACCGGGGCTGCCGTCTTCAACGGCTTGCGTGTGGAGGGGCGTAACGCGCTCATCGTGAGAAATAATCTCGCAGACCTGGTGGGTTCAGTCTCCCTTCAGTTGAATGGTCCCGTTAAGGATCCGGTGATCTCTGGAAGAATCAGTGCAACCAGCGGTACGCTCAATTTCCGGAACGATCGCTACGAGATCACTCGAGCCTTGATGGACCTGCCCCCACACCGCAATGCCGATCCGATACTTAACCTCCAAGCTGAGTCGCAGATTCGAGGTTATCGCGTTACGGTAAATCTGACGGGCCCGCTGTCGCAGCCACAAGCGACGGTGAGTTCAGAGCCGGCGCTGCCGCAGGCTGATGTTGTGGCGCTAATTACCACGGGCCAGCTCTCGACGGGCGAGGCGAGTGCATCGGTTCTCTCGCAATCAGGGTTGGGGACGGCGACCAGCCTGTTGACGGACGCTTTGATTAATGCTCCGGCCCAACGTGCCACGAGCAAGCTTTTCGGGCTCAGTCGCTTTGAGATCAACCCTGTGATTGGCGGTCGCACTGGGTCCACGCCGGCGGCGCGTCTGACTGTCGGCAAACGAATCAACAAGAATTTGTCGGTTACGTATTCAACCAACGTCGCTTCTGACCCAAACCAGATATTGGCTGTTGAGTATCGCGTTTCCGATCGTCTCTCTTTCATTGCGCAGTACGAGCAGGCGTCGACGAGGCGGCTCACGTCTCGCAATGACAGCTTCAGTTTTGAAATTCGGTTTAGGAAACGGTTCTGAGCAATGGGGCACCGCAACAGCTGGACGGGAAATCACACAGTATCGAAAACGGCAGGCCGAGTGCCGACCGTCACAGTCACTGTAAGGCCGGGTCGCTATCTTGCCGTGTCGCGGACTCTGAGAAGTCTCGTGACGTTGGTCGGGCTGACTACGATTGTTTTTGCAGCTTCGGCTACAGCACTTGCTGGAGGAATGGATGAATTTGAGGGCCGGTTGATTACTACAATTGAAGTGGTGTTTGAGGGTTCCCCAGCCGACGCCGCGGCACAATCAGACCTCCTGTCAATTCTCAAAATAGCTCCCAACACCGGATTCTCAGCCGTGCGTGTGCGAGATTCGCTGCAGGCACTCTTCGAATCCGGTCGAGTTGCGAACGCACGTGTGGAAGTCTTT
Source organism: Pyrinomonadaceae bacterium (assembly GCA_051002255.1). Lineage (GTDB taxonomy): Bacteria > Acidobacteriota > Blastocatellia > Pyrinomonadales > Pyrinomonadaceae > PSRF01. Next base: position 1,918 of record JBPCMM010000226.1, on the reverse strand, counting down.
GAGGCCGCAACAAAAACCGGTCCCCTTCGACTTCGATTTGTAATTCAAAGACAAGTGCAGATTGGAGAAGTCAGAATCGAATTGGGTCCAGTCCTGGGTACTCCGATGTCTGAAGATGAGTTGCGCGCCCGGCTAAACCTGATCCAGCCCGGGACACGACTCTCAAAGCAGATAATCGTCCGAAATGCTGACGAGATTCAGGTCTACCTGCGAGACCGCGGTTACTTCAACGCCGTAGTAGAACCCGTCGAAGAGGTAGACTCGAGCGGAACGCGAGCCATCGTGACCTATCGCATCACCCCGGGCGAACAATCACGAGTTGGCGCATTCAATATCGACATCAGTGATTTTGACGCGGCAAAAGTGCGACCCCTCCTGAGGCTCCCGCCCAATGCTCCCTTCACTCGCGAAGCTCTGGGCGAGGACGTCAAGAGTATTAAGGAAGCGATCATTGCCGACGGATATCTCGCACCGCAGTTGGAAGAGCCGCGCGTTGAGCGGAATGCGGAACGCAACATCATGACGATCAGCCTGAAGGGCGCTGTGGGACCCAAAGCAAGAGTAAACATTCCGGACTATCCCCTCAGTGAAAAGACAATGCGTGAGCTCTTACCGGTGATGCGCGAAGGCAATATCGACGTGTCAGCAATTGAAGAGGGTGCCCGCAGACTGCGTAACAGACTTCAGGAAGAGGGCTACTTTTTTGCGGAAATTACCTCCGTTTGCACAGTTACGCCGCCAACACCCGCAGTAGGGTCAAACGGCGCTGCGGAAACTTGCGAGAATCTGAACCCGGAATTGTTGAGCGGCCGCTCGGTGGAGATTACGTACCAGATTGAAAGGGGACGCCGGTTCCGTCTTACCGATATTCGGATCACAGGAACTAACAAACTCTCATACGAGGATGTCGAAGCGGACTTGAAGAGTCAGAAGGCGAGTGCGCTGGGTCTAATTCCGTTCCTGGGCTACGGTCGCGGCTACACAAGTCTTACTCTGCTCGAGCAGGATCGGCGAATAATCAGGAACTACATGCGCGATCTTGGTTACCGCCGTGCGGAGGTGGAAGTGTTGCAGGGAGTTTCCATCAGCGGTGAAAACTTGATCATCACTTTTAATGTTATCGAAGGACAGTTGACGCGTATCGCTGGAGTGGAGGTGCGCGGCAACAAGATCTACACCGAGCAGCGTCTTCGCGATGAGCTTCGGACCGTTATCGGCGCTCCTTTTTCACGCTCGCAGGCAAGAGCCGACAGCGAGCGAGTGCTCGCGCTCTATGCCCGGGAAGGTTACGTAAACGCCCAACTCAATTTTTCTGTCGTCGAGCTTCCCAAGAAGGGCGAGGAGGAGCAAATACGTCTGATCTACTCGATCGCCAACGAAGGGGAGAAGGTTTTCATAAATCGGATCATCATAAATGGCGTGACAGGCAGCGCAGAGACTCAGCGTACCAAGCGAAACGCTATCGCCCGTGCGATCTCTTTGAGGGAGGGCGACGTGCTCAGGGCCGACCGCGTTTCGGAAAGCGAACGCGAACTCTATCTTACGGATGCCTATCGTCAGGTCATCATCCACAGGGAAGACGCGGGCGAGACCGCCTCCGGTTTCAAGAAGCAGGATGTGATTATTGATGTTGAGGAGAAGAAACCCCGCGTCATGGATTACGGCGGTGGTTTCTCAACTGATACCGGCCCGCTGGGTCTGCTCGAGTTCAGCAATGTAAACCTGATGAACAAGCTGCGTCACGGAGCCATGCGGTTGCGTGCCAGCGCACGGCAACAACTACTGCGCTTTGAGTATGTCGATCCCAGGTTTGCGCGTTACGGCGAAAGACAATTCGCGCCGCTGGCTCTTACGGTTGAATACCAACGAGACTCCACGGTGACTCGCTTCTTCCGTTCCACAATTGACCGCGGGACAT
>JBPCMM010000225.1:0-9598 GCA_051002255.1 Pyrinomonadaceae bacterium | reverse complement strand
GCTCGCTATTCAACATTTACCATTCGCGATTTACCATCTACCATCGCCGCGTGGCCAACCAACCTAGGACACTCATCATAATCAACAAGGCTGCCGCCAAAGCTCGACGCTCCTGGCCCATTGTTTGTGAGCAGCTTCAAGCCACTGGCCTCCACTTTGATTCCTACGAAACAACTCAGCCTGGCGATGCGGCCCTGCGCACCCGTGCCGCGCTCAGAGACGGCATAACTACCATCGCTTTAGTGGGCGGTGATGGAACTCTCAGCGAGGCTGCAGAAGGCTTTTTTGAATTTGGCAATCAACCCGAATCTCTGCCTTCGCCGATCAATTCCCGGGCGGCGTTGGCGATTCTTCCCGCCGGTACTGGAAACGATTATGCTCGGGGTCTGATTGGACGCCGCACGCGGCTTGAACAGTGGACTGAATTACTGAGCTCACACTGTCAGAAAAAGTACGAGCCCAGCACGCGGCTAGTTGATGTCATGTATGGTGCGTGCGATGGTTATGCCAGCCGGTTTATCTGCCTCAATGCGTCGACGATGGGAATTGGTGGTGAGACTGCAGCGCGCGTCGCGGCGCAGGGCGGTTTCATGCGGAGCTTTTCGGGAGAGGTGAGGTTCGCGGCGGCGGCTGTCGGCGCGTTGGGCGCCTGGCGCGAACGGCCGGTGCGCGTGTCAATAGACGAGAATGTGGTGATAGAAGGTGGGATGAATTTGGTTGCCGTTGCCAATGGCCCGTTTGCCGGCGGGGGCATGATGCTGTCGCCTACGGCGCAGGTTGATGACGGAAAACTCGATGTGGTGACGGCTTCGGGCTTGTCGCGCGCGGCGGTCATTCGCGAGCTGCCGCGAATTCACACCGGCGGACATGTGAAAAACTCGAAGGTGAGAATCACGAAAGGCGAGAAGGTTCGCATTGACACATTTTCCCGGCAGGCCGGGATGTTGATTGAGGCAGATGGAAACGTTCGCGGGAAGACGCCCGTTGAATTTCGCATTATGCCGGGTGCTCTAAGAATCGTGGCGAGTTAACTTTGGGCACTTGCATGCACTACACGACGGTTATTCTTCAATCAGATCTCAAGCCGCGAACGATCTACGTGAAAGCCGTTCAGATTTCCGAGCGCACCCAGGGCGAGTTTCTCCGTCGTAAAGAAGGTGCGCGCCACCTGCTGCAGCTCTTCACAATCCACAGCCTCGATCTGCTTCACAACTTCGTCTGGTGAAATACGCCGGTGGTGAATGATTTCCTGGCGCGCGAGGGCGCTGGCGCGTGAGCTGGAAGATTCAAGACCCAGTAGGATTGATGATATCGCCTGTTCCTTGGCGAGCTTCAGTTCTGTCGAGGAGACGCTTTCATTCACGATTCGCCGGAGTTCTTGCAGTGACAAATCCAGAACCTCGTCAAGATGTCCCGGTGAGGTGGCCGCGTAGATCGTAAACACTCCCACGTCGGAGAACGTGCTACCTCCCGCACCCACCGAATAGGCAAGTCCCCGTTCCTCGCGAATCCTTTGCCATAATCGGCTCGAAGTGCCGCCTCCTAATACAGAGGCGAGCAGGCTTGCAGCATAGCGGTTTTCGCTTCGGGCCGTGGGCCAGGGTGCGGCGATGATCAAGTGTGCTTGTTCGAGCTCTTTCTTTTGCTCAATCAGAATCGGGGCAGCCGGTGAAGGCGAGGAGGTCGTCTCGGGTTGAGAACCCGAACCCCCTTTCGCGCTCTTAGTCGATTCGGCAAACCCTCGTTCGACCATCTCAACCAGCCGAGCGTGCTCGACATTGCCGGCAGCGGCAACAACAAGATTTCGAGGCGAGAACTCGCGGGCATGAAAATCAGAAGTAATTGCGTGATCAAAAGAGGAAACTGTTGCCTCGGTGCCCTCAATCGGGCGCCCGAGCGGTTGATTCGGGAAATAAGCGATGTTGAAAAGTTCTCCGAGTAACTCGTCCGGCGTGTCCTCAACCATTTTCATCTCTTCCAGGACGACCTTTTGCTCACGCTCGAGGTCTTCCTGGTCAAACCGCGGTCGGGATACGAGGTCCGCAATGAGATCGAACGCCTCCGGCAGGCCGCTATCCGCAACCTTTAGGGCAAAGCCAGTCATCTCATGGGTCGTGTAGGCGTCAAACTGGCCTCCCAGACGGTCGGATTCAACGGCAATATCTCGAGCAGAACGACGTTCTGTGCCCTTGAAAACCGAGTGTTCTATGAAGTGATAAATGCCATTTAACTCCGCTGATTCGTGGCGCGAGCCGCGCCGGACCCAGATTCCTGCCGTCACAGACCTCAGGCCGGGCATGTGCTCCGACAAAACCGTGATGCCGTTGGGAAGTTTGGTGGACTGGATGTCGTCGATCATGCTTTGTTATAACCAAAAGTACCTGAAACAAAAATGCATCGTGGGGAGCCCTCGAGTTGGCATCCTAACATGGCGGGAAAACGGGCGGCAAACGGGGGGGCGTAGGGGCCTATTTGCTTGACAGATCTTCGAAGATTGGCAGAGAATAAGCGCACTTAGTGGTTCTGGTAAGTCTCCTGGCCTGAACCGGTTCGCCTTTTCTAAAGGGCAAGTGCTAAAGGGCAAGTTGTTCCTTTCTGTGTATCAAAAGGATGAACTTAGGCCCTGTCCAAAGTTGAGCAAACCAAACAGATGGCGTCCCTTGTCCCAAACGCTCCCAGGGAGTTTGCGCTAGGAGGTCTTGCACAATGAAAAGAGGATTGGGTTTAGTTCTAAGTTTTGTTGTTTTCTCGGCCTTGTTTTCTTTTGCTGCCCCTCCCGCAATCGCAGGAAAAGCTCCCCTCGCCACAATTACCGGCTCCGTAAAAGATAACGAAGGCAATCCCTTGTCTGGAGCGCTTATTTCTTTACTCAAGGACGGTGCCAACCAAGTAATCAAGCAGACGCGGACCGGGGCCGATGGGCGTTTTTCCGCAAAGATCCTTCCCGGACGCTATGCGATCCGAGCTATTGCCGATGGCTTCAACGCAGTCGCGTTTGCCTCTGTTGAGGTGCGCGCCTCTCAGGAATTAGTCTACCGCTTCAATCTGGAACCGATTGGATCGGGCAAGACTTTGCCGGAACGACGCAAGGATCGCGAGGATGTCAGGTGGATCTTGCGTTCAGCCCAGACGCGACGCTCTATCTTTCAGGCGCAGGAGGGTGACGACGAGGACATTAAGGCAGCGCTGGGAATTGAGAACGCATCTAGTGAGACGGTTGACGCCTCTGGTATTGAGGGGAGTGAGGTTTCCACCACCAACGCCGGAAGGCGTGCTACTGGAGTCGTAGAATCTTATTTTGCCGACAATCCGTACGGTCCCGCATACCTCGGACTTAACTTCGCAATTTCAGTTCCCACTACCGACAACGTAGAACTGGTTTTCGCCGGCCAGACTGGATTAGGCCCCAATGCGCCCCAGCGCCTGGAAGCGAGCGGTCGCATCCGGATTGGCGAACGGCACCACCTCGGGATGAGCGTCGGTGGAATACAATTGAACCCGCCACTGCTCGCTGGGGCGACAGAGAATCGTCCCTTGGGCCAGTTTTCGGTGCGCGCTGTGGATGAATGGATTGTTAGGGACGGAATAGTAATAGTGCTCGGTCTGGACTACTCGCGGTTTATTGGCGCGGGTGGCGCGACTTCATTCACCCCTCGCGTGGGGATTCAGTTTGACACTGATGCGCGCACACGCTGGAAAGCGGCGTACGCTCCGGGAGGCGGTGAGGAGCACACTCAGAGCATAGCGGGATTTGAAAGCACTCAGGTCGTTTTCACGGAATCAGGAAATCGACCGATCGCTTACATTGACGGACAGGCGGTAATGGAGCGAAGCCACCGGCTGGAATTTGGAGTGGAACGAGTTCTTGATGACAACTCAAATGTTGAGGCGACAGCCTTTTTTGATACGACCTCAGGACGGGGAGTGGGTTTTCTGAGCACTCCACTATCGGCCTTTTCGGGTGCTGCCGGCGAAGCTTTTGTCGGTGTTGCTAACCATGAGGGGAACTCGAGAGGAGTCCGTGTGGTTTACACACGGCGTTTGAGCCGCCATTGGACTGCCTCTGCCGGATATTCCTTTGGTCAGGGTCAGCAGTTGTCTCCTTTTGGCCTGGCGAGCCCGAACGAAGTCTTCACCAATGGGTTTTTCCAGACTGGCGCCCTGCAACTGGGCGCAGTCTTTGATACGGGAACCCACGTGCGCACAGTTTTGCGTTTCTCCCCTGACGCTACGGTTTTTGCTATTGACCCATTTGCCGGACGACTAGGAGTCTACGACCCCTCATTGAGCATTCAAATTACGCAGGATCTGCCGAGTTTCGGTCTGCCTGTTAGAGCTGAAGCTGTTCTAGATGCTCGAAACCTATTAGACGCTCAGTCAACGACGGAAAATAGAGAGATACTTACGCAACTGTTGACCGGGCGCCGTTCGGTTCGAGGTGGCATTTCCGTCAGGTTTTAGAAGAAAGAGGAGGTTAGATCTTAGGCAGTCGGTGAAGAGTGTCTCTGTTCTTTCGATCCTAACGCCCCTTTTTCGTTAACCCGCCTGACCCGGTTTCTCCAAAATCATGGAAAACTACGAAATAATGAATTAAGCGGAGTTGCGCTTCGAAGTCAGCCTTTTTTCGGTTTTATTAAGCCGGAGCCATATAAGCGCCATAGGTCCAATGTAATCGAGTAGGCAAGACAGTTTCAGCGAGCAAGGCTCATCGGCCTCTTTGATGGCAGCTACGGGAAAGGCCTTCGGAACATACCTTGCTTTTCCCACTCGGGTTTGGAGGTTCTGGCGCGGAGCCAGGTAGTTTGAAACTGTGAAAAGATCAGTTCTAACAACTGGAACCTGGATGGTGCTGATCGTGGCAGCGCTTCTTGTCGCGGCGGGCTTCCTTAATTTTGCCCAGCGATCCCGCCACGAAACGCCTCCCTGGGATGGAGTGAGGTGGGTCGATACCCAGCAGGGAGTCCTGGCTGAGACTGTCGAGCCAAACTCCTCCGGCGCCCGAGCTTGGATTCTGCCGGGCGACCGGTTAATCGCTGTTAGCCTGGATGGTATCAAAAAAGAAGAAATCGGGCTGGCGAGACATGTGCAGATGTATTTGGATCAAGCCCATGTCGGGGGACAGCTTCACTACCTCATCGAACGGCCCTCCTACCCGGAGGAGAGTCGGCTGTATTTCGCAGACCTCGACAATCTGGATGCGACCCATAAATGGACACCCCGCGATCTCTACATCAACCTGATTGGCGTGGTCTATCTCTTTGTCGGGTTCTTTGTGCTATTCAAGCAAGGTGGCCGGGCGCCGTTTGCTCTGCACTTCGCATCGCTTTGCCTGGCGGCTTTTGTTTTTCATTTCTATACGCCAGTCGGCAGTTATAGAGACTTGGACCTGGCAATCGCTTTTCTGAGGAATGCGGCTTTTATTCTGTTTCCGCCTCTCTTCTTACACTTCTGTGCAGTATATCCGTCGAGACAGCAACTTTTTACCCGGCGGCATTGGCGTACGGCTCTAATTTACTTGCCCGCGGCGGTTCTGCTCCTGCTGACCATCTTTATCTACCTTCGCGATTTTTTGGCTGGGGCCATTCCCTTCCTGCGACCCATCCCAGTTGGATCTGAAACGTTCGTCGCCTTGTTTTGGAAGCTGAGCTTTTTCCACTTTGTGACCGCGCTGATTGCGAGTGGCGGGTTGCTCGTGAGGACCTGGATCACGGCGAAAAGCGCCGTAGTTCGCCAACAGCTGAAGTGGGTTGTGTGGGGTTCTTTGCTTGCAATTGCTCCGTTCACTTTGCTGTATGCGATCAGTTATCTCTTTGGCGCACAAAGTGACCCCTGGCTGACCGATGCCGCGGTATTGCCACTGATTCTCATTCCACTCGCATTTGGCTATTCAGTTATTCGCTACCGCTTGATGGACGTTGAGTTGGTGGTTCGTCGCGTGTTTGTTTACGCACTAACAACTCTGGCGATTGCCTTAATGATTGGATCGGTGGTGTACGTCGCCGGCCTCTACGCGCTCGGGGGCGACGAACACTTTACCTCAGGCCAAATTACCTTTCGCGTAGTAGTGGCAATCGTGGCCATGGCAGCGATCGTCATGATTGCCGCACCCGTAAAAAACTTTCTCCAGGAGCGAACGGATCGGCTGTTCTACGGAGAGCGCTATGACATGCGCCATGGCCTGCTCGATTTTGGACGCACCCTGTCGGCGACCACCGCCTTCGATCCCCTGCTCGACTCACTAATCAGCCGCCTGCAGGAGGTAATGAATGTAGGACGCGTCGCAATTTTCGTCGAGGACCGGACAGCGCCATCGGGATACCACCTGGCCCGTGCAGTCGGCCTTTCTTCTGAAATGGTAGTACCACCGGACTTTCGCGAGACGATCCGCGTCCGTTCCGCCGAAAACGGTGTGGTTCGTGCCGACGATCTCGATCTTTCTCCGGATACTACCGGCTTCGTACGACGGGCCCTTCACTACTATGTGCCTTGTGTTGTGCGGGGCCGCATGGTGGCGGTAATCGGATTGGGTCGGTCGGCTGATGGCGCCCTACTTTCATCTGAAGATGTCGAGATCCTGCGCACTGTATCCGGATATGTGGCGGTAGCCATCGAGAACAGCCTGCTCTATCAGGAACAGCAAGAGCGCGCTTCGGAATTAAAGCTCCTGAAAGAGTTCAACGAGTCAATCATCGAGTCCATCAATGTCGGCCTTGTAGCAGTTGACCTCAAGGGAAGAGTGACGCGCCTCAATTCCGCGCTGGAGCACATCCTGGACATCAAGCGCGATGAAGCAATTGGCCAGCAAGTGCAGGATCTTTTTTCTGAGGACTTCGCCGAGACATTATGGCAGGTGCTCGGTGCTGAACGATGGCGGCACCCGGAGATTCGCAACATTTACAAAATCCACACAGCTACCTGCGCGGGCCGGACGCTGGTGCTCAACATCGCAATAGCGCCACTGCAGGATTCGCAAGGGCAGACGGGCGCGCTGGTTGTGGTTGAAGACGTCACTTCGCGCATAAGGCTCGAAGAGCAGTTGCAGCAACGCGAGAAACTCTCGTCTATAGGTTTGCTCGCGGCCGGCGTAGCTCACGAAGTGAACACGCCGCTCACCGGTGTTTCGTCGTACACCCAAATGCTGCTGGGGATGTTACCGGAGACCGATCCCAAGCACGCGCTGTTGCAAAAGGTCCGTCGCCAGGCTGAGCGCGCCACGAATATCGTGAATAACCTGCTGAATTTTTCACGCAGTGGTAGCGCTACCGAGTTTGCCGAAGTAGACATCCGTCGGGTGCTTGACGATACGCTCCAACTGCTGGAGCCGCAAATGCGAGGAAGTCGAATTGAGATTGTGCGCGCCTACGATCCAGATTCCTCGACAGTGTTTGGCAACGGCGGCAAGCTACAGCAGATTTTCACCAACCTCTTGCTGAATGCGCGCGACTCAATTCCCGATGGGGGACGAATAACGATCTCCACTGCGGCCACTGCGGGTGACGCCCTTATTATTGAAGTGGCTGACACTGGAGTGGGAATTGCACCTGAAAATGTGGCGAAGATCTACGATCCCTTCTACACCACCAAGGGTGTCGGTCGCGGCACCGGGTTGGGGTTGGCCGTTTCGTATGGAATTATTCAGGAGCACTCCGGCCACATCAGCGTGGACAGTACACCTGGGCATGGCACCACCTTCCGCATCACTTTGCCGACAGCGAATGGTCGCGCTCGGTTGCAGGCAGTTGGCGACTAAACAAAGCAGGACAGCGCAGAAGTCAGGAGCAAAGGGCGATATTGTTGCTTTGCCTCTGACTTTTGTTTTATGTCCTGATCTCGCCTACACTAAACCTGCTGTTGCGGAGAAAGTCCCTCGAACTTATCTTGTAGTCACAAGCAGCAAGCTGACAGGTTAAATCTTCGCCAGTGGCGCGCGAGAATTCACCTTGAAGACAGAAAGACGTATGGCCAAGAAAGGTTCGATCCTTGTTGTTGACGACGAAGAGATAATGCGCGACGTTTTAGAGACGCTTCTCACCACGGAAGGATATCGAGTTGACCTGGCTAAGACTGGCGAAGAAGGACTCGAATCATACGGGCGGCGCTCTTATGACGTTGTACTTCTGGACGTCTCGATGCCTGGCATTGGCGGCCTGCGTGCGCTGGAAGAATTTCTCAAGACGGATCCCGACGCGGTGATCCTAATGATCACTGCTTATGCAACTTTTGACACCGCCATTGCCGCCTGGGAGCGTGGGGCTTTCGGTTGTATACGTAAACCCTTCCAAAATGCACAGATCACCGCAACGATTGCCGCAGGCATAAAGCACCGGCGCAAAGAGGAGGAGCGGCTAAGCCTGAGACGTGCTATGAGCCGGTCCGTCGACCGAGGAGCGATCGTTGGGCGTTCAGACGTAATGCAAGAGGTATTTCGTTTGGTGGAACAAGTGGCCCCCGCGCGATCTACCATTCTGATTACGGGAGAGAGTGGTACTGGAAAGGAATTAATCGCCAAAGCGATCCACGAAGCGAGTCCGCGCGCCGGGAAGCCCTTCGTTACCGTTAACAGCTCGAACATTCCTTCGGAACTGCTTGAGTCTGAACTCTTCGGCCACACTCGCGGCGCGTTTACAGGTGCGGTGACAGTGAAAAAGGGGCTTTTTGAAGTTGCCGACGGGGGATCGATATTTCTTGACGAGATTGGCGACATTCCGCCCGAAACCCAGGTGCGTCTCCTGCGCGTCATCCAGGAACGCGAGTTTACCGCGCTGGGCGACACGACACCGCGACGCGTCGACGTACGCATCATTGCGGCGACGAACATTGAGCTGAAGGAAGCAGTCAAGCAAGGAACCTTTCGCGAAGATCTGTACTACCGCCTCGCGGTTGTGCCCATTGAATTGCCACCATTGCGTGATCGTCGCGAGGACATTTTGGCGCTGGCCCAGCATTTCATAAGAAAGTACAACGAAGAAAACGGGCGCCAGGTGTCGGAGCACTTAGCTCCTGATGTGTTGGCCTTGCTTGAAGCTTATTCCTGGCCCGGGAATGTGCGTGAGCTGGAGAATACGGTCGAGCGCGCCGTAGTGATTGCGCCTGGCGATGAAGTAAGTCGCGAATGTTTGCGCACTGAGATTAGCGATCCACAGTCTGCAGCGGCCAGCTCCCACGACGGCGCCAGTACCACTGCGGTACAGGACATCGGTCGGGGCGTAAATTTCTACGACGAAGTGCGCCGCTTTGAGATCGATCTTATTCGGAGGGCCCTGGAGCGGACCGGAGGTCATCAGTCGCGAGCAGCACGACTACTAGGAATGAATGCGACAACCTTGAATTCGAAGATTAAGACTTACAACATCAACCTGCGGGCTTAGTACGGATAGTCTGCGTGAACGCCATGCGACTAGTCCGAACACAAGTTTGTTCAGACTTATACGGAGCGGTTAAGCGTGAGAAGACGCGATCTTGATGGCTGTCCAATTGCCGGCGCGCTGCAGATGATCGGCGATAAGTGGACGATGCTGATCATTCGAGATTTAGCCACCGGACCAAAACGGACCATGGAGCTCCACTCCAACCTCGAGCCGATCAGTAGTCGCACTCT
>JBPCMM010000224.1:0-10773 GCA_051002255.1 Pyrinomonadaceae bacterium | reverse complement strand
ATGTCAGGCTCGTGTTCAATCACATCATCCCGCACCAGGTGCATGACAACCTCCGCCATGCCGCTAGGCTGGCGGTTTCGCGAGCCCTGGAAAATCACGTCCTTCATTTCCGCGCCACGCAGGTGTTTGACGCGTTGTTCTCCCAAAACCCAGGCAATTGCGTCGGCAACGTTGCTTTTGCCGCAGCCGTTAGGGCCTACGACGGCGGTAATGCCGTCCCCGGTAAAGAGAATTTCCGTGTAGTCCGCGAAGGATTTGAAGCCGGTGATCTCTAAGCGTTGGAGTTTGAACATGCTTGCTTATGTTGGCCCGCCGGGCGCCTAAATTAAGCCTCTGAGGCAACTTACGGGTGTGCCAATATAAGTGGGAGTTGCTTAGAATGTCAACCAAAACTTGAAGTCAGCTATCTTTAATGAAGTCACAAGCAAGGTTAAACCTGCTTAGACAGATTAAGCCGGGTGAGGTTCCAAAATGGACGGCGAGAGCACTCAGCTCTAGCAGCAGCGCAGATTTGCCTTCTAGCGAAGCGCGACTGTTGAACCCTTTTAGCTGCGGATGAGCGCGGATTACCCGGATCTGAAAAACCGGCATTCAATTGGCTTGCGTTCTAATATCTGAATCCCCGTTCATCCGCGTAAACCCGCGGCTAGCTAGCTTTGCCGGTTCGTAGTCGCTTAGCGCCAAATGCAAAGGGCGAGAATTCGGTTACGGTGTTAGCCCAAGCGCATCACGACGAACATAGAGAAGCAGATTCACACCAGGACGGAGGGGATAACTGCCAGCCGAGTTAGAGCCTGAATGTATCTGTTGGTAACGATCTCCGAAGTTCGTTTGAATTTCTGCTCCCTGACTTTCGGAAGCGATGATCACTGGTTCGGTTGAGGAGGTCATACGGCCGTGGTAACCCACGCCGGTGTAGTCGCGCAGATACCACGGCAGAGGCCAATAGTCCGTTGACACAATAGTGATTCCAGTCTTAGAGGCAAGCTTCGTACGTTCGGCCACTTTTTCAATCTCATCGACCAGCGCCAGCAACTCTCGACGGGTGTGGGCATAGACGTACACATACGACTGATCGTCGTTGTCGTAGTTGAAAAAGTTTAGATCGACCGTCTTATATCCACTGATCGCGACTGCCAGGAGCATGGTAGCAATGATCAGCCGAATCTGGCCCAACCCCCAATCATAAACGACCTGGAGTGCGTAACCACTAATCAGCGCCAGGGGAACCACGAAACTGAGAACGAGCCACGGCGTTTTGTAGCCGATGAGTGAATACGCAGCCAGCAAACCGAACCCCCACAAAGCTGAAAACAACGCGAAAGCGTTGCGAGGTTTCCAAACTATCAGCGCTGCTCCAATGGTTCCCAGAAATATGATCGGCAGCTCTTGTCTCAACAACCACCAGATGTAAGTCGTGATTGGGTGAACGTGCGCTTCCTTTCCTGTCTTGGTCCAGAACTCAAAAGTCTTCACGGCATCGTATACACCCTTTGGGTAGTTGTTGAAAAAGGACGAGTAGAAAAGGACGTTCACTCCGACGAATACAATAATTGCGATTAGGCTCAGAAGAGCTAGTTTCTTTGCCCCGCCCAGTCTTTGAAGCGCACTGGTTTGCGAGCCGGTCTTTCGCTCGCGTTCTGACCTCCACTGTTTGCGATCTCTCTGAAAGAATCTGTTCATGAACCACAGGTAAAGATGTGTTGTTGCGAGGGCAATTGCCAACACTGCGGCCGAAATTACGGCTGTCTCCTTAGTCGCAAAAAGAAGCGCTGCGGACAGCGATGCCAGGACCACGTATACAGGGTTGCCGACTTCGTAATACTTCAAACCAGCTACCACCACTCCCAGCGTGAAAAACACGAACAGCGTTTCGTGAATAAAGTAGCGCGAGAGATAAACGGCTCCAGGCGAAACAGCCAGTAACGCGGCAGCGCAGAGCGCGCCGATCGTGCCGATTCGCCGGCGCAGGAGGAGCACGAGCCAGATTGTTCCCAACCCAAACAGTGCGGGCACGACCCTCACGGTCACGGTGTTTAGTCCGTAGTTGTTTTGAGCTGCCTGACCAAACAGAAATCTAAAGATCCAGGGGATGATTGCGGAAAAGTAATAGAGAGTTGGACCGTGATAGTTCCCGGGATCGTAATGGTAAAACCCCTCACGCACGAGCCGGACGAGGAAGTTTCCATTCACTCCCTCGTCATGATGAAAGGGCACGAGACTGAGATTGTACAAACGGAGAATTGCTCCCACAGCCATGATGAAGAGGCTGCAAATGAGCCAGGTCCGATCTGAAAGGTCGGGCCTCTGAGGCGACCTGGAAACGGCTGGCGGCGTTGTCTTCGGCGGCGCGACTTCAGATCGACGATTTTTCTTACGGTTGCGCGATTTTGTAGAGGCGGTACCCACCTGCTTCTCCTATCTTCGTAAAGCTCGAAAAGAACTGATCGTTTACGTTGGCCGCGTTACGTTCATGCGGACCCACGACCGCATACTTGACGTCATATTTCGATAGCAGTCCGCCCGCATCTGGCCCGCCCGCGTAAAGCCGCTTGATCTCGCCTTCACGTTGGCGGAACTCAAGACCATGCGTCCAGATGTGACCTGGGTAACCCATTAAGGATCGTCTCCCGGTTAGAAACACCGGATGATTGTGTACTGGAGCATGAACAATTCTGGCCCGCGGCTCGGTCTCACGTTTGACGATTTCCGCGAACTGAATTCCCGGACGGTCAAACACCTGATACTTCGCGGAACTGAGAACGATATTCGCAACGTCCACGCTCCCCGCGAGCGTTACACAAACGAATAGCCCTACGGCGAGTATGCGGCGCAGACCGCGCTGATGCCAAAGACGCGCCAGCAGCAGGGCCACTATCGGCGCGGAGGCCAACCACCAGTAGAAGAGAACTTTGATATTGTCCCACACCCACGGGGCCATCTTGACCAGATTTGGAACAATAAAACAAAGAGTGAAAGGCAAATAGAAAAGGAGTAGCCGTCGCGACACTAGACGTTTCTCGCCAAGCCAGAGAATCGCCGCCAGAATCAACGGAATGAATAGGCCGGTGTTCTTTAACCAAAACCAGACAGGATTTTCTTGGCCCCGATCCCAGCCGAGTTGCCAATCAAAGAAAGTGGCGGCGTCAACCGAGCTATTATGTGTCGACCACCACAGTTGGGGAAGAGCAACCAGCGAAGCCGCAAGAAAGAACAGTATCCAATCACGCCAGCGTCTTTGGACCAGTGCGATACATCCTCCCACCCCCATCACAGCTACGAAACTATGAGCGTGAGCCAGCGGCAGCAAGCCAGCAATGATGCCGGCTGCCACCATACGGTGAGCGGATGAAACACGGAGAAGCGGAGACGGGGACACGCGCAGATGCTGTTCACCGTGTCGCGCTGTCAGCTTCTTTTGTTTCCTCCTCTTACTCTTGCGCTTACCCGTGACCCTCTCTCCCTGTCCCCCTGTCGCCGTTTCATTCTTTTCCGTGTATCCCAGTCGTCTCGCCTCCGCGTTGTTCGCGGCTACCCACCATTGCGTAAACACTATGACCGCGATCGGTAACCCAAGCAGCATGCCACGCTGAGGGACCAGCAGCGTGGACATCGCGTTGCCCCAACGGAAGGTTGTGTTTGTAATAATCGTAAGAGAGTTAGGAATACTCTTGAGCATCGCCGAGAGACCTTGATCGTATTGCTTAGCTTGTTCCCACAAGAGCACCCAACCGAAACCCCCGTTTAGAATCACCAGTAGCGGCGTTATCACAGCAGCAAGTCGATCTCGCACCATCTCAAGCGCCCAGCGGTGCAGCAACCCCACGAATGAGATTCCCAGGATGAAATTCTCAATGAACATCGATTGGCGCAGATCTGCCCCGCAACGCACAAAGATTGCGGACACAAAGTCGGTGAGAAAAGGATAAGTAAAGCGCACGCCGGCATAGGTGGGATCTTCGGGTGGAAAGTTATTTCCAAAAGCGAAGCTGGTTATGACGCTCAAGTGGAATGGCAGATCGCCGAAATTGTTCAAAACACCGGTGTAGATCCCATCCGGCACTTCGATCATTGCGCGGCTGAATATTCGCCAGAGAATTATTGAGAACGCTGCGTAGAAAAGGACATAGCCGAAAGGGGCTTTAGTGGGATGAAGCAACGAGCGCCTGATGCTTTGAGAGGCAGCGGAGAAATCCTCTTTTATAGCTCGCCAGCGCGTCGCGTCCCGCAGAATTATAAACGGAATTGCGAGGACCACCACTGTGAGCGCGATCGCCAGCGGCGTCAGGCCCAGAAACGAGGCGATTACGAACCCGACCAACCCTAACGCCGTCAAACCGATACAGGCGCCGCCGCAGAGACGAGAAGCAAAAGACGCAGCTTCGTCGTAGAGGTAAGTGGTAATCGTGCCGCTGGCGGTGACGAACAACGCAAGCACGAGGGAAATAATCATGAGTCGGAAGACGGTGTACTTGGGA
This sequence comes from Pyrinomonadaceae bacterium, assembly GCA_051002255.1. GTDB lineage: Bacteria > Acidobacteriota > Blastocatellia > Pyrinomonadales > Pyrinomonadaceae > PSRF01. The sequence goes on along the minus strand of JBPCMM010000224.1, from coordinate 6,295 downwards.
AGTAGTGCTTGTTGATTCCCGCCCGATCCTTTTCTCAATGCGTCTTCAAGCTTTCGATCTGCCGGCGCGGAATTATACACGAAGCCTTGAGTATAGTCGCAGCGGGACTTACCCATTGCGAGCGCTGATCGTGGCGCAATTAGTTAGGACAACAGAAGGCCACGACGAAAGGGGTGAGCGGATGGACGGATAGTAGCGCTCACAAAAAGTGCATTAGCGGATTACATATGTGTTGAGTGTTATAGCGACACGGAACCCGGTCGCTACTCTATTTATGGAAGGCGCTCATCAGTCCTATCGCTCAGTATTCCGCTACTTGAGCCACACTGCACCTACTCCATCTGATTTCTCCGCTTACCTATTGCGTCACTTTGCATGTTATCGTTAAGTCTCATCTAAGAGAGGATAACTCGATGCTCCGAGCCGGTATAGTTGGCTTGCCCAACGTAGGTAAATCTACGCTTTTCAATGCCCTGACCGCACAGACAGCCGCGCTAGCGGCAAACTATCCCTTCGCAACCATTGAACCTAACGTAGGCGTTGTGCCGGTTCCTGATGAACGGCTGGAGCCGCTGGCGAAGTTGGTGAAGACCTCGGTCATCGTACCGGCCACGGTGGTATTCCTGGATATTGCCGGGCTGGTGCGAGGAGCCTCAAAGGGTGAAGGACTGGGCAATCAGTTTCTCGCAAACATACGAGAAACTGATACGGTGGTCCAGGTAGTGCGTTGCTTTGCAGACGAAGGCGTCATTCACGTCGAAGGTTCTGTCGACCCGCAACGTGACATAGAGACGATTCAAATAGAACTCGCACTCGCAGATCTCGCGACTGCCGAGCGCCGCCGGGATAAAGCGCTTAAGAACGTCAAGGGCGGCGACAAAACGGCCCGCACGGAATTGGCCGTCCTGGACAAGATTCAGCCCGTACTCGAAATGGGCAAGTCCGCGCGAACTGTTTCACTTACCGACGAAGAAGGTGCGGTCGCTCGAGGCTTCTTCTTCCTTACTAGGAAACCGACAATTTATGCGGCCAACGTTGACGAAGCGACGCTGGCAAATCCGGAGGAGCACGGCGGTGTACGGGCCGTGCGTGAGATCGCCGAACGAGAGAGTGGTGAATGTTTAGTTATTTGCGCTCAACTGGAAGCTGAGCTGGTTGCCCTGCCGGCAGAAGAGCGTCGGGACTATCTCAAGACTGTTGGTGTAACTAGCAGCGGCGTCGATCGCTTGATCAAGGACGCTTATCAGCTGCTTGGTTTGATGTCGTTTCTTACTGCGGGAGAAAAGGAAGTTCGTGCCTGGACGATTCCGCAAAATACCCGGGCTCAACAGGCCGCAGGCGTGATTCACTCGGACATCGAACGGGGTTTCATCCGCGCCGAAATAGTGAGCTACCAGGATCTGGTTCGGGCAGGTTCGAACGCCGCCGCACGTGAGCAGGGTTTAATGCGACTGGAAGGCAAGGAGTACCTAATGCAGGAGGGCGACGTAGTGAATTTTCGGTTTAATGTGTGAGGTTAATTATTGGTTGAAGATCTCCCGTTGCGGCCCTCCCAAACAATCTCAATCAGCGCATCCAATCGCCGCTCGGTATGAGCCTGAGCTTCCGCCAGCTTGGCAAATCTCTCTTCGTTTCTTCCAAATCTCTCTTCATTCTGTATCTGAAGGTCAATAATCATGTTTATTCTCTCGCCTTGCTCACGCATCTGACCGCGCGCGCGCAGGCCGGCTTTGACCACCAACTTCATAATTCGCTCTAGTCGATCAAATCTTTGTTCGGGAGTCATTCTGTTCGCCTTTCGGTGAGGTCTGGTCGGCGACACATGATTGCTCAAGCCTGGGAATTGGTCAAGGACAAGGTCAGCGTAGCAGAGCGCGAATACCAACGAGAATTAGATAGCCAATAGCAACTGCGACAGCGAGTTTGATGAGCGCCACTGCGAGCCCAAATAGAAACCCCAAGATACCCAAGGTGATTCCTGCCGCCGTCAAAACCAGGGGTATGCCAACCACCAGGACAAACAATCCCAAAAGTACTATGCCAACGACTCTCAAAACATCCTGCGCTTCTTTCATACCTGCTCTCCCCATCCGTCTACTTTATTCATACTCTATTAAAAATGGGCCGGTCTCCCGCGCTCGCCTGGGTATACGAAGATAAACTGGCGGGCGTTCCCTCGAAGATTTCCTCGTATATCCCCGTCAAAGAGGCTTTCCGGATCTATGTTAAGCTTCACATGAAACGAGTACTCGGATTGCTTATATCGTCTCGGCGGTGAGCCGAGCGCAATTAGCTTAGCGACACGCTGAGAAAGATTGTTAACCATGAATGGTCCGGCCAGCGGAGATCTTTTCGGTGAATTGGTTCCGGAGCCCAAGGGGACAGCGGAGGGAAACTTCGCTCCTTTGGCTGAGCGAATGCGCCCACAATCTCTCGACGAATTTGTGGGCCAGAGCCATCTCGTTGGCGAGGGTCGGATTTTGCGAAGACTAATCGAGGGCGCTGGAAACCTTCCCTCGTTGATTCTTTGGGGAGCGCCCGGAACCGGAAAAACCACCCTCGCGCGATTGCTTGCGCAGAAGGGACAGGCTCGTTTTATAGCTCTGTCGGCGGTTTTTTCCGGAGTGAAAGATCTGCGACAGGCCATTGTGGACGCCCGGAACGAACGCAGGTTTGGGACTCGAACCATCCTTTTCATTGACGAGATTCACCGCTTCAATAAGAGTCAGCAAGATGCGCTCCTACATGCGGTGGAAAATGGCACCCTCACCATGATTGGCGCCACCACTGAAAATCCTTCCTTCGAAGTAACGGGCGCCCTGTTGTCGCGCTCTCGCGTTCTCGTTCTCAACCAACTCGCAGAAGCGGAAATAGCGGTAATCCTGCAGCGGGCGCTCCAAGACAATAGACGCGGACTGGCCAATCTTGAAACAGAAATTTCAGATGAACTGATTCGGAGAATCGCCCACTCGGCGGGCGGAGATGCCCGCGTGGCCCTAGCCGCGCTCGAAGCGTCGGTCGAATCTACGCCACCGGACCAGGACGGGGTGCGCAGGATTACGGACCAAGTTGTTATTGAAGCGCTGGGACGCGCACAGTACGCTTACGACAAAGGCGGCGAAGAGCACTACAATCTTGCTTCCGCCCTAATCAAATCGCTGCGTAACTCCGACGTTAATGCTTCTCTTTACTGGCTGGCGCGGTTGATTGAGGGCGGAGCCGATCCGGTGTTCATTGCACGCCGTTTGTGCATACTGGCTTCGGAAGATATCGGGCTGGCTGATCCGCAGGCGATGGTCCAAGCTTCGGCCGCGGCGGAGATTGTCCAACTCATCGGTCTGCCTGAGGGCTTGTTCCCGCTGTCTCAGGCGACTATCTACCTGGCGAACGCTCCGAAGTCCAATGCGGTAAAGCGAGCCTATCATGCTGCGGTTTCGGACGCTGTACAAACCGCCCGGGAACCGGTACCGATGCACCTACGCAACGCGGTAACGCCATTAATGAAGCACGTCGGTTATGGCGAAGGTTACCGGTACGTTCACAGTGACCCTGGCGCCAAAGATGAAATGCAGTGCTTGCCTGAAAGTCTGGCCGGACGCAAGTACTACGAAGAGGACACGTAGCAGTTGTCAGTGGGCAGTTGTCAGTGGTCAGTTGTAGAAACGCTCAGCCGACTGTTGGATCCCTCGCAACCACTGACAACTGACTAAAACTAAGGATGAGTGCACAGAAAACTGACAAAGAGCTCGCGTTTCTGCACGACCTGTTTGTGGCAACAGACTGGGGTGAGAGATTCGCGCAGTTGGTCGACGAACACATTAAACTTCCTAACAAAGGACGCGCGCTCTATGTGGGATCAGGAACCGGCGGCCATGCTATTGCGCTCCAGGAACGAGCAGCAGAGCTGAAATTCCTCTGCCTTGAGGAAAAGGAGGAGTATCTTGAATTAGCCCGTGCCAAATCGACGGCAGTGAAAGATGTAGCAGAGTTTCGTCAGGTTAGGGCGGACCAACTGGAATTGGAAGACAACCAATTCGACTTCGTGATAGGCGACGGTTCAATGGTGGCTGTGCCGCGGATACCAGCGATGCTTGCTGAAATGGTGCGCGTGGCGAAACCTGGCGCGGCAGTGGCGCTCAGTCTTGCGACCGCCGGTAGTTTCGGTGAATTCTTCTCTCTTTACTGGGAGGTGCTTGCCAATTGCGGTCTGTACGGCCACGAATCAAACGTCGAAGGGCTCATCACTGAACTACCGACCGCCTCTGAGTTGGAAGAGTTGGCCGAGCACGAGGGACTCGAAGAAGTAGCATCCTGGTCCCGCATCGAAGAGTTCAATTTCGACTCGGGAGAGCGATTTTTAAACTCGCCCTTGATTTCTGACTTTCTGATGAATCGCTGGCTGGAATTCGTCCCTGAAGAATCTCGGGAGCGTGTTCGGCAGGCTATCCCTGGGGTAGTAAATAACGACCGGCACGAAGCGGAGTTTACACTTTCGGTAAAGGCCACTCTGGTAACAGGGCGCAAAGGTCGGAGTCATTAATCAAACCGTTGGGCGGCACAAGCGAGTGACCAGTGAGGAGCGAGCGAGTCGTCACGATTGGATTGGCGAGGAACTTTATTTCTCGCGAGCTTCTTTTCTTGCTTCTTCTTCTCCTTCATCCAAACCGTCTTTAAAGGCGCGCTTGCTCTGACCGAGGGCCTTTGCCAATTGGGGAAGCCTGGTAGCGCCGAAAAGAAGAAAGATCACGACGGCGATTACGACAAGCTCTGTAGTTCCGAGTCCGCCGATTGCCAATATTGTTTGAATCATATTGCCCCTTTTTCAGTTAAGTCAACCGCCGCTACCTTCGCGGCGTCACTCACCGTTGTTGGATTCGTAAAAGAGATACTTCCTCCACGTCTCGTCGGCCCGGCCAAGGTAGCGCATGATTTGCCGATTGACGTGTAGAGAGAAGCCTCGCGGCCTGCGCAATAAGTGCATTCCTGATTCCTCAGGCGTCCGGTTTCCCTTGCGGTGGTTACAGCGTTTGCAGCACGCAACCAGATTATCCCACGCCGACTCCCCTCCACGTGAGCGCGGCAGCACATGGTCCAGTGTCAGTTCCGAGGGGGGATACTGTCGGCCGCAGTACTGACAGGTTGAGTGATCGCGCAGCAAGATGTTCTTGCGTGAAAGTGATCGCCTCTCAAAGGGAATGTGAATGTACTCTGTCAATCTGATGACTGCAGGCGCGTGGATCGCCAACCTCGCCGAATGGAGCATGTGACCGTTATGCTCCTCGACGCGAGCTACACCCTTAAAGATCATCACTACGGCGCGCCGTTCCGTGCACACGTTGATGGGCTCAAATGATGCATTCAGGACTAAAACTCGGCCGTTCATTCTGAGGTTGATATTACGCGAGCCCGCAAGATAGTGTCAAAAAATGCCCGCAACCCTTTTTGGTTGAGTGCTTCTGGACTTCGCTGGGTCTTGGCGGCCTTCCCACCATCCAAGTGCCCACTTTGGCGCGAAAAGCTGTATAGATGATTCGGATGGCGGCAGCAGCTAGTCTTTTGAACTCTAAGACTATCTGGCTCGTAGGCATTCTAATCCGTTCGATTGCTACCTAAGGTGTATCGAACGCCTCTCAATGGTAGCGAAACCGGTCCGTCGCTTCGACCAAGGCACCGATGATGCCGGGTTCGGTAACCGAATGACCGGCATCGGGGATAATCTTGAGGTCTGCTTCCGGCCAGGCCCGGTGGAGCTCCCAGGCGCTCATGATTGGGCAGACAATATCGTACCGACCCTGAACGATCACCGCGGGAATGTGTCGAATCTTGCCCACGTTGTCGATCAGGTAGTTATCGCTTTTGAAGAAGATGTTGTTGACGAAGTAATGACATTCGATCCTGGCCAGGGCGAGTGCTGTGTGCGGTTCCGCATAATGCTCCACCAGGTCCGCATCGGGAAATAGTTTGGAAGTGCTGCCTTCCCAGATCGACCATGCTCGTGCTGCTTCAAGACGGACCGCCTCGTCGTCGCTCATTAATCGCTTGTGGTACGCATGCAGCATATCGCCGCGTTCAGATTCGGGAATAACGCGCACATATTCCTCCCATGTGTCGGGGAAAATCGCGCTCGCGCCTTCACCCTCCTGATAGAACCAGCGAATTTCTCGCGGGCGACAGAGAAAGATTCCCCGCAGCACTAACTCGGTAACGCGTTCAGCATGCGTTTCCGCATATGTCAGCGCCAGCGTGCTGCCCCAGGAACCGCCAAAGACCTGCCAGCGATCGATACCGAGGTGTT
>JBPCMM010000223.1:0-15436 GCA_051002255.1 Pyrinomonadaceae bacterium | reverse complement strand
CTCCGTGGCCGCCCAGGTGGGGTCGCAAAGGGCGCCCACGGAGGGACGCCCCTACAAATGAAGTTCAGGGCTTGCGCTTGAATTCGAGTTCTTTGAACTCGAAATCGGGATTCGGCACGTCAATCTTCATTTCGTCGACCTTGCCTTGGGCGTTGAGCGTAAAAGTGACAAAGCCCCTGGGAAACGGATAAACGATTGAGTCGCGCCACTTGACGCGGAAAGTGTCAAAGTGCCAGTGCTCCAGGTCACCCACGAAGTAGGGAGACGGCAAAAACCGCACTACCAGTTTGCCTTGTTCTTCAGTCACCTTGGCGTCGCCAAACATCTCGCCCGAGTAAGTGCCGGCGTAGGCCGACAACGGCAGGGACAGTTTCGTTTGTGGCACTTGCGATAGCTCTATTTTTCTATTCGCAGCTTTCCTGGCTGCCTCGTTGTCCCTAACGCGCGCGAGAAATTCTGAGTTCCAGTCGCGGGCAGGCACGCCTAGAAACGAATCGAAAACCTTGTTGGCCAAAATAGTCGAGAGCGGAGACTCGCTGTTTGTGAGTACGACGACACCGAGCTTTTCTTCCGGCATCAGCGCGACCTGAGAAGTCATGCCGTCGAGCCCACCACCGTGAGAAACGAGCAGCCGGCCCTGGTAATCGCTCAAAAGCCAGCCCAGCCCGTAAAGGTTGAAATGGCGCGTAGGATTAAACTTTTCTGCCTGTTCGCTGATGCCGCTGAAGACAGTGTGTGGGGTCCACATCTCGCGTGAGCCATTGGTGCTGAAAGTCTTTCGTCCTTCGTAGGTGCCGCGACCAAGTTGGAGGCGCAACCACTGCGCCATGTCCGCGACCGAGGACTTGATCCCGCCCGCGGCGCCGATGTTATCGACCTTACCGTAACGGATCACTCGATTCTTTCCATCTACTTCATTGTGAGGCATGGCGACGTTTGAACTGTTAAGCAACTCGGCGTGACTTGTCACGGTGCGCTTCATCGCCAGTGGCGCGAAGAATTTTTCCTTCACAAACTCATCCCAACTCTTACCTGAAACACTTGCCACCACCTCACCTGCTGCAAGAAACAGGATGTTCTGGTAACCGAAACGACTACGAAAGGACGAGGTAGGCTTAAGAAAGCGTATCCGGCGTAGAATCTCCTCTCGGCTGTATTCGCTTTCGTACCAGAGCAGGTCTGCACCAAAAGTGGCCAGACCGCTCCGATGACTGAGCAGATCGCGAATCGTTAATTCGTGCGTGACGTAAGGATCGTACAGCTCAAACGATGGCAGGTACTTTGTTACCTTGTCGTCCCATTTGAGTTTGCCTTCATCAACCAGGATAGCGAGGGCTGCGGCCGTGAATGCCTTCGTGTTTGAGGCAATTGCAAAAAGCGTGTTGTCATCAACAGCAGGCGTTTTCCCAAGCTCGCGCGCGCCATAGCCTTTGGCAAAAACAACCCGGTCATCTTTGACAATCGCGATGGCGAAACCGGGTACCTTCCAATCGACGCCTGCTTTCGAGGCATATTCGTCAATCTCCCCAAGCCGCGTGCGCGTTGCCGAAGTTTGCGCAACGAGCGGTAAGGGCCACAGCAGAAGAAGAAACGCCAGCAGAAACGATCGCCTGAAGCGGTTTAGTCGTGGGAGCATTTTTGTCTGGGACCTTTCGAGCTTGTTTGATTGGAAGCAGCCGCGAGATTATATGTGAGGTTGTGAAGAAAGCGATCCACTAAACCACACGAACGCACACGAAATGTTGTTTGTGTCGTCTTCGCGTGATTTCGTGGATCGTCGTACTAGCAGGAGTTCCCGACAAACTCCACGAGTTAACCCTCAGCGTTCGCCTACCTGTTAGCCGCCATTCGTCTCAACTTCTCTTGCTTGCTCAGCTTGGATTCGTTGTAATTACCTTCGGCAAAGGGTTGTAGCTTTTCCAGCCACAGCTTTTCCATGAATGCCAATTCCTTTTCCTGGTCATAACCCAAATCGTCGGGAGGAACGAGTTCCTCGAGGATCTCGAAAGCAAAGTTTTGGCTTCCAAGCTGAGACCAGTCCGCCTGGAGTGATTTGTTGGCGTGCTTACCGAAGGTCAATTGAAATTTGTGTCGGTTAATGACTCCCAGGAGATTGCGGCCCGCGGCGACAAACACCTTGTCATTGATGATGTTTCGGATCAGGAAAACACCCATGGGAAGATGGCTTTCCTGATACGTCTTCTTGTGTTTCTTCCGATCTTCTTTCTTCATTTGCCGAGAGACTGTGGAAAACTCAAAAGTGCACCGACGGTAATTTATTCTAATTCTTGCAATTTGTTTTGCGTTTTGCCGTAGCCTCCAAAATGAGACACGGTGGTACTGAACACATGACACCCATCAACGTCCCAAGCCAGCACCTGTCTCATTTCGCATAAACCGCGATTCCCCAGAAGTTGATCTCCGGAGGGAGTGCGTTCCAGCGGTCGAATGAGTGGGAATCGTCAGTCTTGTAACGCAACTTGTACTTTCCCGGCTCCAAAGTGATTACGACGTCGACCTTGCGATTCTTCGCTGCTCCGCCGGCGTGAGTGGTTTCTTTCTCTTGCATCTCCCAGACGGAAGTGCCTTTGTTCGCATTTTCAATCCAACCGTAGTCAAACATTTCTCCAGCCTGTCCTTCGCCGATGGAGAAGATACGCACTTGCTGGGCTCGAGTGAGGGTGAATTCCATGGTCTTGTCTTCGTTGTCCAGTACCTTCACCAGTTGCGCAACGACCGGCATCTTCGCGAGATCTTCGGGAAACGGCTTTGAAAAGAGTTCTCCATACATCTTCATCACGCGGGCGGCCTCGGTTGCCTGCCCCACGCTTTGGTTGATGCGAAACTTTGTAATTAGATCCTTTGAGTAGACATCGGCGTAAGGTTTCCCCGAAACTTGCTGCAGTTGGTCCTTGAGTTCCTGCGCTGAAGCATTCCAATTAATCTCAGGTATCGGCTCACCGAATTTTTCCGGGAATATGAACGTCTTGAGGAAGGCCATGCCCACTGGAGAGCTCAACGCGTCACCTCCGCCCAGGTCGGTCGGCCTACTCAGGTTGTCTGTGTTGGCCATTACGATAAAGGTGATATTCCGTTCCGGAACTTTTAGAATGAAGGACGAGTTCGCAGTCCAGTAGCCATAATGCCAGAGCATCTTCGTGCCTTTGTAGTTTTGCGTGAACCATCCAAGGCCGTATGGAAGCGCTTCCCCTTTTGTTGAGACGGTAGATGTAAAAGCTAGCTGCTGAATCTCCCTGGTGAGAAACTTGTTCTGATCAATGGCAATGTCATACTTCGCCATATCGAGAACGCTCGACATCAATCCGGCTGAGGTACTGAAGCCCTGCGGGTAGCTGCTTTTCCTGGTTTTGAATTCGCGGTCGAGCGCATATGGTTGCGCCAGCGATTTTGAAACCGTGTCGAATCGCTGTTGATGCTTTTCTGTAATCATGGCCCTGTTCATCGCAGATTGGTGAGAATGAACTAGCTTCCACGCTCCATCCTGTTTATTCCAGAACAAGGAACTTCTCCAGGGACCATCCGCGCGCGGAATTCCATTGGACGGAGTAATGGTCCCGCTCATGAAAAACGTGGACACTGCGGTGGTCCCGTAAACCGCGGTCTCCAGATTGTCCACCCGAAAATTCAGTTTAAAGCCTGACTGGAATGCGCCTCTTAGTTCAGACGCGTCGATAAAGGAAGTTAGGAATCCTCCTTCACCTGGAAAGCGATTCTGCTGTGGCGCCAGCCGCCGCTCAATTTGGTCAACGCTGCCGGCATTGAAGCCGGCGATTAGGTCCATCACTGCGGCTTTTACTTCTGCCTCCGCAGCCGGATCGGTGCCACTTGGTGATTTCGTACCGACAATCCGGAATACGTTTGGTGCCGTCTCAGTCATGTCCAGGGGGTCAAGGATGTTTGCTATCAGGAGTTCGCCGAAAGATTTGCCGGTGGCCCTTTGGATAACTTTATCCAATTCGCCAAAGCGATTCCCATTGTAGCGATAGCTTTCACCCGGATTACCTTCCGATGTGTGAGACAGCAGATGCCTTACTCTGATCACGCCTTCGCTTTCCAGCGTGATCCCATACTTCGAAACCGGATCATCCAGCTTGATCTTTCCTTCCTGCACCAGTTGCATCAGAATTGTCGAAGCAAAAGTCTTCGTTAACGACGCCAGGTGGTAAGGCGTGTGCTCAGTGGCCGGCACCTTGTTTTCTACATCCGCAAACCCGAATCCTTTTGCCCAGAGCACTTTTTGATCTTTTACGATGGCGGCCGAGAGCGCAGGTATCTTTAGTTCCTGACGCAGGTTTTCAAGCTGGCTCTCAACTCGCGCGACGCGAGCGGCATCCGATAATGACGACTGCGCCGTGGCCCTTGCGCCGGCAACAAACAATCCCTGCCCGGCGATGATGAAGGTTAGAATTAAAGCCAATAACGGTCTGGTCGGTATCATTTCAGATCTCCTTGTAGACTCCTCATCTGTTTGCCTTCGAAAGTCTGTCAAAACTCGAAAGACCCGTTAGAACAGAAGCCGCTCCGTGGAGTGCTGCGACCCGTCGCAGCTTTTCAACGTTGGATGGTCTCAACCAAAAGCGCTACCAGGGCGCCGCACTCCAAGGAGTGGTCTCTTTTACACTGAAAGCGTTCGCAAATTTGAGCCCAGGGTTGCTCTAACCCTGGGACTCTGGCTTTCTCGGTAACTCCAAACTCTGAAAGAGTTCGCTACTCGGCTGTTGTGAGCACTCTAACAAACACCTTCGGCGTTACTATTCTTTGGGCTGGGTGTTGACCCAGGGTTGAAGCGACCATGGGCTCCCATTTGCGAATGCTTTCAGCGTAATTCAAGATTCAGGTTCCGGGCGTCAGTCGAATTAGACCTGTAGCATCACGCACCAGGATGTCCCCGCCAAGTAGCACAGGCATGGCCCAGGTCGCGGCATCCGCAACGTCATAACGACGCTCCACCTCAAACGTCTTGGTGGCCCGCCGCGCTATAATCAGGTCCGCGCCATTGGTGAGATAAATGACATGGCTGGGCGTGAGAAGCACCGAGGCATGATCGCCGTCTCGCCCTTCAGTGCTCCAGCGAAGTACGCCGGTCTTTGCGTCGAGCGCGACAAACTGACCTTTGCGCTTGGAGGAATGACCATAGATCAACCCGTCGCCATACACTGGCGAACTCATGTACATCGCCACGTCCGGGTTCTTCCACACTTCCGTAGCTTGCCATTTGGCGTTGGCCTGCTGGAGCGTGTAGGCGGAGTGCCTTGACGCGTACCAGAGACCACGAGATGCGAACCGGTCCACAACGGTGTGACAATGTTTTCGTGCCACTCGTCAGGAAACGGAGTTGACCAAAGTTCGCTACCTGTCTTCGCATCGATACCCACGATTGAGCTGTCAGTCATCGTCACGATCTGTACTTTCCCTGCGACGTCGATAACAACTGGGGAAGCATAGCCAGGTCCTGCGCCTCGCCACTCCCATTTTTGAGAGCCGGTGGCTGGATCCAGCGCCAACATCTGGCCACCATGCACGTCGCTGCCCACCTGAACTACCACCAAACCGCCGCTGGTCAGTGGTGAAGCGGCCGTCCCACAGAAGAGTTTTGAGGTGTCAACCGTTTTCGAAAAGTCTTTGGTCCAAAGCTGCACGCCCTTGGCGGTGTCCCACGCGCTGAGCACGCCGGTCACACCAAGGGTGAAAAGACGATCACCGAGCACCAGCGGAGTCGCACTCGGTCCTTTCGCCATGCTGACGGCGTATTGGTTTTTCTGAAAAGGCGCCCGGTATGTCTGCTGCCAGATGATCTTGCCTTTAGCTAGATCAATTGCGGAGACAACCTCATCTGGATCGCGGCGGCCGTGAACGAAGACGCGCCCGCGAGACACGATCGGCGATGCATAGCCTTCTCCAATCTCCACTCGCCAGAGTTTACGTAATGACTCGGGCCACGACGATGGGGCGTTCGTAGCTGGTACAAGGCCATCACGGTTCGGTCCGCGCCATTGATTCCAGTCCTGCGCCGTGGCGGATTGGAAGAAACTCAACAAGAGCACGGCAGCGATGGCGATGTTTCGCCAGATCATGTGCGCTTTGTCCAGGCGAAACACTGCAAACAAAGTCTTGTTGGGTTTTATCACTTCGATCCGCGTTTCCAAGTCGCGTTTCCGCGGACAGACTTGCCGGTTGCGTGGATTGCTCATTGCTGTTTTCTCCAGAGTGCGACTATGGGCCGCCTCTTAACTTGCTGGTCTCTGGGTCTATTTATTAACACCGACAGCTTCGTTTTTATAACGACTTTTGTTTAAAAGCCAATTTGAACTCCGAATGGTTTGCTGCTTGACGGGTAGCGTCGGGTGAGTTTAGCCCGGTCTTTCAAGGCCGGGAAGGAAAGCCGACAAAGTATCCCGTCGCGTCAGCGCCGACTGACTGATTATTCAAACGTCGCTAACGCGACGAGGTGTTTGAGCTCTTGGAACCCGGCCCTAAAAGACCGGGCTAAGCTCGATCGTCGCTACGCAACGAAACGGCAGGTGTGACTATTCTAATGAGAGTAAGACGATTCAGGGGCTTTCCGAAGCTTAGCCCTATTGTCGCGCCGTCGTTTCAGCTAGAATGGCGCCGTTCCCAGGAGTTTAGTTCCCTTCCCACGCAGTTCATGAATGGGCTGCGTTTTTTGCACAAGCGTGCTGCGGGTAACGGGTGTGGCGTATCAGGTGCCGGCTAGAAGGTCACGGGTAGAGGGTCGCGGGTTCGAGGCGGGAGGTTGGCATCGCACGGACCAGACTAGAGGCTTTTCATCTCTGACCCGACACCCGGCACGCGCCCGGAACCCACTATGGTCGGAAGCGTATTTGAGATTGCATGACTAAGGAACTGAAGCCAATCGCGAAAAAGAAACGAGAAGAGGCGTTGCCGGAACGTCTGCTTCGCCGCGTGCTCGAGGGCATGGGCGACGTAGTTGACCGAAAGTTTGGCCGCACGGTTGAACCGAAGGGTGGGCTTACCACCTCACAGTTGATTGAACGGATGAAGCGTCTGATCGACGAGCGGGTGCGCGATGAGGGGCGCAAGGGTCGCATTGCTCCGCACAATCTAAAACTCAAAGTCGAATGGGGCACACATTCGGAGGCGCCGCCGGAAATCCTAAAAGAGCTGGAACATGAAGTTCTCGCCGAAGCTATCGATCACATCAACGATCATCGATACCGCACACTCGCTCCGGTGAAGGTGGAAACAGAAGTAGACATTTTCACCACCGGCGTTTCAGTCGACCCGACTTTTGGTGAGTTCGAGGAAGAGCTCAAAAAAGAGGATGAAGCGAAACGAGCTGTTATCGATCCTAGAATACCGAAAGGAGTCCCACCTGCGCCGGATGTGACTATTACCGCCCGGGTGACGCGGCGCGATGGCACTGTCGAGGTTCCGCTGATCTTTAAACCAGGCGGTAAACGTTTAAATGTCGGTCGCGTGTCCGACAACGATCTGTCGCTGAACGATACCAGCGTTTCCAAAATCCATGCCACCCTGTTGTTGAATTTCGAGGGTACCCTGCTCGTCGCTGATACCGGATCAACCAACGGCACTTACATCAACGGACGTCGAATTGCCTACGGAGAGGCGCGGCAGATTGAAGCCGGCGATGTGGTGGGGTTCGGGGATGTAGAAGTGCGTTTCAAGAGAGACTAACAAAACGAAGATACTGCGGGGAATAGAATATCGCCAAATGTCATTCTTGCTACTGCTACAGTCGCCAACACCAACCGCGGTCGCTGCTCACGTACCCGAGAGGATGCCGGCGTTGCTCACCCTGATCTATGTCGGAGGCTTCGCGCTAATCATTCTATTGTTACTGGTATCGCTCTTCAGGAATCGACGGTCCCGGAAGGCCACCGCAGTTGCAGTCCCTGAAGATCTTCCTACCGCAGTTAAGAAGCGCCTCGGCTCCACGTCCACAAATAGAGGTCTGAGAGCTCTCCGCTGGCTCTTTGTAATGCTCGCCCTAGGTCTCCTCGGTTTTCACGTCTACTGGGCGCATTACGCAAGTGAAAAAAACGAGAAGTTTCAGGAATTATCTTACAAGGACCTGCGCAATCGACGTCTCTCAGAGTCGACCCTTCGCGGCTGGATGCTCGACCGCAGCGGGAAGCTCGATAGGGCCCTGGCTTTCTACCGGCGCGATTCAAGTGGCGACATCACGCGGCAGTATCCAATGGACAAAGCGATGGCCCACATCTTCGGTTCAGACCGAGGCGATCCCGGCCTGGAGCGCGCGCTTTTCGGCGTTCAGAGTGGAGCACTGCCTGAGGCGCTGCAGGTGGTTAAGGGCGAGGCTGTCCAGAACAAAGGCAATACCGATGTGGTTCTGACAATCGATCGGGATCTGCAGCAAACCGCGGTCGATCAGTTGAAAGGCAAACACGGCGCAGTGGTAGTGCTCAATCCTCAGACGGGCGAACTTTTGGCGTTGTATAGTGAGCCTTCTTATAGCCTCAAGGAAGTCGAAGACGAAACCACGTGGATTCGGCTGGCAGCCAACGAACGAGATCGGCCGCTGGTCAGCCGGGCGCTGGGCGCCTATTACATTCCTGGTTCGACCTTTAAGACCGTGACGATGACGGCAGCTTTTATTGCAGGTATAGACGACACGCAATTTGTTTGCAGCGGCGGTGGCTACTATGCGGCCCCGGGCGCTAACGTCATCTATGACGATGCCGGACCAGGCGAGGTGCATGGCAGGATTGGGATCGATGTCGCTTACGAGGTTTCGTGTAATCAATACTTCGCGCAGATGGGCGTCAAACTGGGGCCGGAGCGATTAAAGCAGGCAGCCCAGCAACTCGGGATTGGAGCTTACGACACCCCCGCCGAAGCCTTGCGTGGCCGGAAGGAACCTGAACTCTGGAATGCCAGCAATGAAGCGGTGAAACGTGCGCTGGCCCCCCGCGAAGCCACAATAGTAACCGGTAAACAAGTCACCAGGTATGACCTGGCGCTGATCGGATACGGGCAGGGTTATGCAGGTCAGATGACGCCATTCCAGATGGCCCTTGCCGCCGCGGCCATCGCCAACATGGAAGGCAAGTTGATGAAGGCGAAGATAGAGTTCAATCGCCCACCTGAAGTCTTCAAGCAGGTAGTCTCGGCGCAAGCCGCGCAAAAAATGCGCGACATCATGGGTCGCGTAACTGGCGGTTCAAGCGGAACCGCTAGAGGCGTGTTTGCCCCGGTGAAGGCCGCCGGCATTAATACGGGAGGTAAAACGGGAACGGCGCAGAAAGTCGTGCCGGTTTATGATCTCAAGACCGGTGCTCCGAAGACGAGACGTCGAATAGAGAAAGACAACCGAGGCAACATCATTCGTGAATATGAAGAAACCATCATGGATGAGCAGAATCCCCGGATCGATGGTTGGTTTCTCTGCATTGCGCCCCTCGAGCGGCCGCAACTGGCGATGGCGGTGATTGTAGAGGGCGGGGGCTACGGTTCACGATCGGCGGCTCCGATTGCGGCGGCCTTGGTCTTAAAGGCGAAAGAGCTGGGGTATTTTAACTTGTCAACAAATCAACGCAGCCAACCGAGAAATCAGCCTCGACAAAGAGGTGTAGCACCAGGGACTAGACGTTGAACTGTGTAGAGACTAAAAGGACCGTTAAGCCCCGCTAATTTGCAGGTTGGGAAGGTGGCTTGCCCCCGCTCGAGCCAACCGCGCGACTGGTTGAGTAACACTCAACGGGCTTATAGAGTTTAACTGAAAATACTCAAGCCTGAACGTTGGAGGTTGTAAGTTGAATGCTGAAGTGACCGGTCGCGCCTTTGGCGCTCAAGCGGGGCAAGCCACCTTCCCAACCTGTAAATTAACGGAGCTTGAAGCATCCTTTTGGTGATCGCTCATTTTCGCCACAGCCTGAGCCACTGCTGCTGACTGCTTGATTATGAAAAACCGTGCATCGTCACATCTGTTCGTGCTTCTGCTAATCGTAGGCTTCGAGATCGCCGGCTACTTCGGCATCTATCGCGCAGCTCTATTGCGTGGATATGAAACCTCGATTATAGGGGCTGTGCGCGACCTCATGATGTACGTCCCCTTAGTGGTGCTGCTTCTCTGGTTGTCGCGCGTTATGAAGTTCGCAGGCAACTGGATACTTTTCACCGCCGCCATACTTCTCTTCTCGCTGGGTACGCTGGTGCAATACCGGCTTTACAGCGATCCCGAATACAACGCTCGTAACAAAGCAGCAGCCCGTCAGGAGAAGATGGCGGCTTTGCGTACTCGCTACATTCTGGAAAACTACGATCCGGTCAAGAAACAGATAATGGGGCTGCCACCAACCCCAGCACAGCCCATCGATATCGATCAGTTGCCCAGGCGTAAATCAAACTACACGTTATGGAATGCCATAACTGCGAGTTACACCTGGATCCCAATCCTTTCATTCGTCGCGTTTGCCGTGGCGTATTCATTCTGTGTACGCGACGGTTTTCTTTTGTGGCTGCAACGCAACAGCTTCATCATTGTGTTGCTGACACTTGTACCTCTGGCCGCTGCGGTTGTCACCTCTAGCGCGGGCAAGAGCCTGGGGAATATGACTCCCTGGGAACCGGCGAAAATTCCCTTCCTCGTGGGCTTCGCGGGAATCCTGACCGCCCGCTACAAAGATCTTGCGGAAACCTATTGGGGCATTCCCCGCGCGCGCGACATCGTACCCCTGCTAGTGATGGCCATGATTCCTTTCATACCTTTCTTTGCCCTCAAGGACTTCGGCCAGATGCTGATCTTCAGTGGCGCCTACACCACTCTCTATCTGGTGGCGGTGCGACGCTGGCCTCAACTCCTATTGTTTGTGGGCTCGTTGTTTTTGGTGATCAGTATCCTGGTCGTGGGTGCGTTGCCGCGAGACATTCAGGAGAAGGTCCCGCTATTGCCGACCATCGCTCGCCCGATTCAGGCCGCCCTTCCCTCGCGTATTCAGCAACGATTTCATCTGTGGCTTGACGGTTTCGATCCTCCGTCTCCAGAAGTTTCCTGGTGGAAGAAGGATTATGAGGAAGCACTCAATCAGAATCCACAATTGAAAGAGCTTGCCGAACAGAGCCCTGCCATGCAGAGAAGTGTGAATGTAGATATCTGGTTTGACAAGCTGGCCTTCCAACCGGGCCAGGCTATTTTCGGAATCGCCTCTGGAAAGTCCACAGGCCGTGGTCTGGGGCTTGGATTCCCCGAAGTTATTCCAATTGCTGACTCCGATTACGTCTACGCCGCAGCGGTCGAAGAGTTGGGTTTGGCAGGTGGCGCAGTGCTGATCCTGACCGTGATTATTTTCGTGGCCGCCGGTGTTCGCACTTCGCTCGATGCGCGTGATATGTTTACGAAACTTTGCGCGGCTGGTCTCACGGCGTTTGTCGGCTTTCATGCACTCGTTAATATCGGGGGCATTTTGCGGGCCCTCCCGATGACCGGAATTACGCTGCCGTTTGTGAGTCACGGCGGTTTCAGTTTGGTTACGAGCTATGCGATGCTTGGCATGCTTATGGCTTTCTCTCACCGCAATGCAGGGGACAAACTGCTTGCCAGCAGAGTTCCTGCCAGAAGTTCTTCCCCGGTCAATTTGGAGGCGGTCCAATGAGTCAGAGTGACAAAACCCTCACCGTAGAAGCACAAGCCATCACGGATCGCGGGTTGAATGAAAGACGTCCGCTTAATGAAGATTCATTTTTGGCCGATAGCGGACGTTTCATTTTTGCTGTCGCCGATGGCGTGGGTGGTGCAGAGGCCGGAGAAGTCGCCTCGAAGACAGCCATAGAAGTCCTCGATGAAGCTTTTCGTCATCAAGTTGATGGTGACGACGTTGAGGATTTGATGGAGTTGGCCATTCAACGGGCCAATGCTTCCATTCACCAGATGGCCCAGGAACATGCAAAGTTCTCGATGATGGCCACCACCATCGTTGCGCTTCATATCAAAGGAAACATAGCGACAATAGGGCACGTCGGAGATTCGCGACTATACCGCCTTACCTTGCAGGGCGACCTCGTCCGCGAAACAGAAGATCATTCTGTAGTCGAAGAAGAAGTGCGCGCCGGTCGCATGACCGCCGAACAAGCTGCGCACCACCCCAGCAAAAACGTCATCAGCCGCGCCCTTGGTGCAGAAGCCTCTGTGGAAGTCGATCTAAAGACCATCGAGGTTGAGGACGGAACAGAATTCCTCCTCTGTACTGATGGAATCACTCGTCATATCCCGGACGCTGAATTAAGCCAATTGCTGGTCAAACACGACAGTTTGAAGGCACTCTGCGATGAGTTGAAGAGCCGCTGTTATGAGCGCGGGGCGGAGGACAATCTTACCGCAGTTGTCGTTCGCTGCGGCCAGCGGATTCCTTCGGAAGGGCGGTCGGAAGATCTGGAGCGAACCATCTCACCAGACACGGAAAAAGTAGCAGCCATCAACAGAGTGACTCAGCCGATTGCGGCACCAAATATGGACGTTACCGAAGACCCGCTGGTTCCACCTTCCCTTGTTGTCTTCCCGGCAGGCGGCAACCGCGAAGGAGAGCAGATCAGCACCCCTGAACGGAAACTGAATATTCCCGCCTCCAATGCTTCTAAAGGTGGTTTTGCCAGTGCCGTTGGGCGCCTATTTATGCTTCTTGTTTTTCTCACGGCACTTGGCGGCGCGTTCTACGCGGGCAGGCGCTATAAGGGACCCGTACCCTTTCTCAAAGAAGAAAACCTCGCGATTGCCCAGGTCTCACCCACGCCATTGGTGGCCGAAGACCCGCTGTTGAAATTTGAGCAAACCCGCCGCGAGATTGATAGAGATCCGAATGGCTGGCTTTCCACTCAGAAGAAGGCTGAACTAACGCGCCAGGGCATTTCCAGTCCGCTGGAATCATCGGACCCCGAGTTTCTGTACCTCTATGGCAGGTCGTCGCTGCTTGCAGGAAACAGCGAAGAGGCCGCCCGGGCTTTTGAACAGGCGATTGTGAAGTCTGACATTAACCCCTCTCCTGCAAACTCCACGATACGAAAAGAGGCGACCCTGGCCCTCGCGGCTCTGGCAATAAAATTTGACAAAGAAAAGCCGCGCGCTTTGACGTATCTCGAAGAGATGTTGCCAAGACCCGTCCCCGGTAACTCCCCCTAAACCTGGCACGCACGGGTTGCCCTCGGGCGAACGCCGCAAGCTGTGTGCGTTAAGTTTTCATGCTGGAAGTGATTGAAAGCAGTGGGCGACGCATCTAAGGAGCGCGGATAATCGGTTAGAACGCGGGCTGATGGCGGAACTGAAGCTACAACAAAGCCGGCTCGATGGCCGTTACGATGTACTTGAATGCCTGGGACGGGGCAGCTATGCCGAGATCTACGTCGCCAAGGACAACGCGGCTCCTGAGGGTGCGCCAACCACGGTGGTCATCAAAGCGCTCAACATTTACTTGCAAGAGACGCCTGATGCCGAGTTGGAGCGAACGCTGGTGGCGAACTTTCAGAACGAGGCGGTGGCCATCGATCGGGTCAGACATCCGCACATAATCAACCGTCTCGGCCACGGGACCGCGATCGACCTCGCCGGAACCACTTTTCACTACATCGTCCTGGAATACTTGCCCGGCGGCGATATGCTGGCGCTTTCTCGACATCACCCTCTGTCTATCGAGAAGACGCTCTTCTATCTCGAGCAGGTCTGTTCGGGCCTGGCTCATGCGCACCATTGCGGAGTGATCCATCGTGACATCAAGCCCCAGAATTTGTTGCTGACGGACGACAGAAAGATTGTCAAGATTGCGGATTTTGGCGTAGCACGCTTTGAAGCTAATGAAGGCGCGATCACCCGAGTGGGAACAAATATCTACTCAGCTCCTGAACACAATCCTCTGGTGCAAACATCGCAACTCGATACCGGATCGCTCGTCACTCCGGAAGTAAACTTGACACCCGCAGCGGACATCTATTCCCTGGCTAAGACCACGTATAGCTTGCTTGCGGGAGAAGCACCGCGCCGTTTCGCTCATCATCCAATCAGAGAGTTGCCGCCAGCGATCGGTAGTGAATACTGGTCGGTTCCAGTTCTGCGCGTGCTTGAGAAAGCCACGCAGAGGCGCCCCGAGAATCGTTATCAGACAGTTCAGGACTTTTGGGATGAACTGGCGGAGGCGGCTTTACCACCGACGCGGCCGCTTAGTGCAGGAGATTTGAAACAGGGGCGCAAGCCGAGTTCCGAACTGAGCGTCGAGCCTGAAGACATTACGCAGGCCCCTCCCAGAGCCCGTTTCGATCTCGCCCCAGCGCCGGAATTGGCCCACGCTAGTCTTGAGCCCTCGAAGCGTCCGCGGATCGTGGTGCCCGTGAGCAGGATTCAGCAGAGCCTCCTGGGATCGGAAAGCGTTGTCCCACGCCCCTTGGCGAAGGACATTGTCGCTGGCTTTCCGGATCAGTCGCGGAACGGAAAATCTTCGTCGGTGCCGGTTCGGTCGTATCCGCCAGCACCCCCAGGCCGGCCCAGGAGACTTCTGGTGGCGCTTCTGCTAATTCTTAGCTTCTCTGGAATGCTGCTGGCCACACACAAATACGTCACGTCTCAATGGAACCCCTTGCGGCGGATCGCCGGACTCCCGGAAGTCTTTGTGGCCGGCCGCGAAGGTGTTACCACCAGAGACGTAAATCTCCGGGCTGGTCCGAATTCTTCGAATCAGACCATTGGCCTTGCTGAAATCGGCTCGCGGGTAAAGACGTTGAGCGAAAACAACAATTGGTACGAAGTTCAAGTCGTCACCCACGGGCGCCCAAAAAGCGATCAGTTTTCGTCGGATCGCGGTTGGATAAATAAACGGTTCGTAAAGTTTGATTAGTGCCCTGGCTCTTAAGTGTTATGAGAAATTCTGTCGAAGCCAGGAAAAAGGCTTTGCTGGTGGGCATAGTTCACTCGGGTTTGTTAACACGCAATCCAATCCCCATAGGGATGAAATGTTTATAGACCGCTGGCCTAAGGAGCGAAATGTTCTTACCGATGTGTGACGCCAGCTAGATATTTCGCTCCTTCGGAGCTTTGAAAGATACTACCGATCTATAAACATAGCGTCTCTACGGGACTGTTGAATCAAGAAATCTACGACTATTTGTTACAGAAACTTAGAGTGGCACAATAGCTTAGACGGGATCCCGATTCAAACGCGTTACGGGCCGAATTCACTAGGAGGTACTGACTAAAATTGGGATTGATCGAGTCGATCAGAAAATGGATAGACGGCGAAAGCGGAGAGGGTCTGCTGGAAGCTGCAGACGAGCACGCCCGGCCGAGGAGAATCTGGGAAGAGTTCCTGGTTAAGATTGCCCGCGAAGTTGAGGCCGTCATGCAGCGCGAGATGTTTACCCCGCCGGGCGGCCCAACTTACATCCCCCGCGAATACATTGTCTATCTCAGTGCCGA
>JBPCMM010000222.1:0-7999 GCA_051002255.1 Pyrinomonadaceae bacterium | reverse complement strand
TTGAAGGAGCAGGGGCATGACCTGGTCGGCTTCTCGATGCAACTGTGGAATCAGCGTCGCGGTATCAGCGTCGACGAGAATGGCAATCCACTTCCTTCCCGCTGCTGTTCGATTGATGACGTTTATGACGCGCGGCGCGTGGCCGAAGAACTGGGCTTTCCTTTCTATGTGCTAAACCTCGAGCGCGAATTTGAGCGTGACGTTGTGCAGCCGTTCGTGGCGAGTTATCTCAATGGAGAAACGCCCATTCCCTGCGTTTCATGCAATAGTCGTTTGAAGTTTGCTTCGCTCGACGCCCTTGCTGCGAGTCTCGGTTGTGAGAAAGTAGCCACGGGACACTACGCGCGTGTCGAATTTGATCAATTGGCACAGCGGTACCGGCTTTTCCGGGGCCGCAATCTGCAAAAGGACCAGTCTTACTTTCTCTGGGAACTAACTCAGGATCAACTGGCACGCTCGATGTTTCCCCTCGGCGAAATGTCGAAGCCGGAGGTTCGTGAAGTAGCGCGCGAGCATCAGTTGGCGGTGGCTGAGAAAGCGGAGTCGCAGGAGATCTGTTTCGTTCCTGATGGAAACTATGCTGGTTTCATCGATCGTTATCTGGAAGCCGAAGACGCGCGGGACCGATTGCCAGGCCAGGGCCAGATCGTGGACGCGCGCGGTGATATCGTCGGCCAACACACCGGCATCCACCGTTACACAATCGGACAGCGACGCGGAATCGGAATTGCAAATGAGCGACCCCTTTACGTCCTCTCGATCGATGCGCAAAAGAACCGTATTGTGGTAGGCGGGCAGGACGGATTATTGAGCCGGGAGTTTACCGCTGCTGGTGTGCACTGGATTGCTTACGACAGCCCGGTTACTCCCGTACGGGCTAACGTGCGAGTGCGCTATCGCCACCATGAAGCTCCAGCCACCATCACCCCACTCGAGAATGGCCGGGCGCACGTCGTCTTTGATGAGCCTCAGCGAGCCATCACTCCTGGCCAGGCTACGGTCTTCTACCGCGAAGACGAGGTTACGGGTGGCGGATGGATAGTTAAAAGGGGCCAGGAGCAGTAGGCAGGACGCAGAAGCAAGCGCAAGGCCGTGTGCGGGCTATTTGGCTTCCTGCATTGCGCCTACCTCCTGCTGAGTTCCCACTGTATTCCGCCTTCTCCCTACCGCCGGAACTCCACCAGTGCCGAAGACTTATGCGTCCGCCCTCCCGATCACATTGTCCATGTCTCCGGGGTTAGTCAGGCCCGACCCTTGATTCACCAGGTCAGCGCAACGCTTTAACAGTTCCATTGTTGTTAGGAAGCACGCTCACGAAACCGAACATGCCCTCTAGGAAATGGGGGAGGACCGAGCAGATCACAAGATAGGTTCCTGGATGTTCGAAATACACTACCTCGACTCGGTCCAGTGTTGGCAGCAGCGCTCTCGGGTCGAGCCCGCGGTAGATTCTCCCATTCGGGTCGTCGATCTGCCGAGGCAGCGGCGGTGCCGGAGGCGTGAGTAAGTGTATATCGATATCTCCAGGTTGAGTTCCGTCGTCGTAAACGGCAATGTTGTGCAAACCGGAGATAATGTAGTTTACCGTGCCTCCCGCCTGGATTTCGACTGTCGTGGGTATCAATTCGTGATGGTTAGCGGAAGGCGGTGGTGCGGTCGTGAACCTGTCTAACGGCGTCTTCCATGCGCCGAAGCTGACGGTAGCACTTCTTGGAGTACCATTACCGTCATTATCTAAGCTAGCGGATTTTGACACTACAGGCGCCAGGCCAAATCCGGCAGCCACAGTGCCGGCCGCACCGACCTTCTTTAGCATTTCTCTTCGGGTAGTTTTCGACATTGTCGTTCTCCTGTTAGTAAGGTTAGTAGGGTTTTCTCCGAGGCATAGTAGATCGAAAGCGCTCTCTTATCGATCGAGTAATGTTAGGAACTGCAAGGCTGGTCAGGATAGATGCTGGGCGAGTATTCGTGTACTCAAGCTCTAAAGGCCAGTCTGTAGACTTTTGGGAGGCAGGACAATATACCTAATCTGGCAGCGAGTCAATTAATTATGTGGCCAAAAAGTGGCCAAAAACGGGCAGGTTCGCCAAGTTTGTTTCCCCGCCAGAAAATCTCCACAACGGTCACTTCCACCTTCGTGGTAGCAAACCGTATCGGCGGACTCTTCGCGCCCCGGCTAAACCTTTTTCTCAAGTCGTACGTACTCACAACGCGGAATAACTCCACTTATTCGGACTGCTAAAACATTGAGATTAGCGATAAGAGGCAGCAGATAACTATGGCAATGTCACGCACGCGTAAAACAATTCTTATTATCACCAGCATCCTCGTGGCTCTGGTTTTGGTCGCTCTGCTTGGGTTCGCACTTCTGATAGCCGCGTTTGGGCAAAGGGCTCCCACTATTCGAGACAATAGCGTGCTGGTACTTCGGGTTGCTGGACCTTTGCCCGACTATGTGCCGGATGATCCTCTGCGGAAGTTCTTCGGCGGTCCAGATGAATCGCTCACGAACCTGGTGCTCCAATTCAGGAAGGCCAAGAGCGATAAGCGCATTAAAGCAATCGTCCTCGACATCCACATGTCAGGGGCTGGATGGGCCAAGGCCGAAGAGATTCGCGATTCTATTACCGACTTTCGTTCCTCAGGCAAGCAGGTTTACGCTTACATGGAACTCGGCATGAACAAGGAGTATTACATCGCCAGCGCGTGCGATCGTATTTACCTTGCTCCCCCAGGAGAATTGTTCATAAATGGCCTGGCTGCAAACGTAATGTTTTTCCGCGGCTCATTGGACAAGCTGGGTATCTATCCTGATATCTACCAAATCGGAAAATACAAGAGTGTCGGCGACATTTTCACGCGCAAGGAGATGTCGGAAGCGCATCGCGAATTTATCAACTCACTGCTGGATGATCTGTTCAATCGTTACGTCGAAGCGATTGCCAAAGCACGCGGCAAAACACCGGAAGAGGTGCGCGGCATCATCGACAACTCTCCTTACGGCGCCGTGAAAGCGAAAGAGGCTGGACTAATTGACAGCGCCGCCTATCGCGATGAACTCGACAAGGAGATCAAGTCGAAGCTGGGCTACAAAGATAGCGACGAACTGCGACTTGTGAGAGGTTCTGAGTATCGTGAGGTGCCGCCAGAATCGTTAGGCCTCGATAAAGGCGAGCGGATCGCCGTGATTTATGCCACGGGAGACATTGGTTCGGGCAAATCCGAAGATAGTCCCACCGGCGATCAGTCGATTGGCTCTGACACCGTCGCAAAAGCACTCAAGGACGCTCGCGATGATAAAACAATCAAGGCCATTGTTTTGCGCGTAGACAGTCCGGGCGGTTCCGGTCTGGCGTCGGACATCATTTGGCATGCCGTCGAAGCTGCGAAACAGAAAAAGCCCGTGGTCGTTTCCATGGGCGACGTGGCAGCCTCGGGTGGCTACTATATTTCCGCGAGCGCCAACAAGATTATTGCTCAGCCTTCGACAATTACCGGATCTATTGGTGTAGTTTTCGGCAAGCCGGTGATGAAGCGGTTCTACGATTGGATTGGGGTCTCCAACGAATATGTACTGCGCGGAAAGCAGGCCGGCATGTTTCGTGAGACGGAGAAGTTTACGCCGGATGAGAGAGCTAAGGTTGAAGAGTGGGTCAAGACGACTTACTACAACGACTTTGTGCCGAAGGTTGCCAAAGGCCGCGGTAAAGACCCGGCTTATATCGACTCGGTCGGACAAGGACGCGTCTGGACCGGCTCGCAGGGCAAAGAGAAAGGGTTGGTGGACGAGTTTGGTGGTCTCGACCGGGCGATTGCAATTGCCAAACAGTTGGCAAACATCCCTGCGGATAAAGAGGTGCATCGCGTGATTCTTCCATACCCCCAAACATATTTGCAGCAACTATTGAGCGCCGGAGACCGCACCTCAACTGAGCGACAACAACAGCTTGCCGTTTTTGCCGCACTCCCGGAAGACGCGCGCCGCGCGCTCCGGTATATGAAACTATTGGATCAGATGAAAAGCGGGCGGTCGATGCTCGTAATGCCGTTTGAGTTAAGAATCAGATAAGCAGGAGGCAGGAGCAGGAGGAAGCATTTTCCAGAGGGACTATCCGCAGATTACCCAGATAAGAATAAGAAGTCTTGACAGAAACAACTTTCACGGAATCAAACGAATTAACACGAATTGGCGGTCGTGTCTTTCGTGGAATTTCGTGGATCGTCCGTGGTTGCGGCTAACAGCGGCGATGTGACATCTGCGTAATCTGCGGATAGTCCCTCTGGAAAATCCTTCCTCCTGCCCCTGCCGTCTGCTCCTGCCTACTTCGTCCTGATGGCCTCCATCCCACCCATGTACGGACGGAGAACCTCGGGAATGGTGACTGAGCCGTCCTCCTGCTGAAAATTCTCGAGAATAGCAATCCAAGTTCTTCCAATGGCCAGACCTGAGCCGTTCAGGGTGTGGACAAACTCGGGTTTGGTGCCTCCCGCGCGACGGAAGCGAATTTGAGCGCGGCGGGCCTGGAAATCAGTGCAGTTTGAGCACGATGAGATTTCTTTGAACTCGTTGTAAGAAGGCAGCCACACCTCGACGTCGTAGGATTTTGCAGCCTGGAAACCCAGATCACCAGTGACGTGTTCGACCACTCGGTAGTGCAGGCCCAGCTTTTGCAAAATCATCTCCGCATCATGCGTCAGCGACTCCAGTTCTTTGAAAGATTCTTCGGGCAGCGTGAGTTTTACCAACTCGACTTTCTCAAATTGATGCTGGCGATAGATACCTCGGGTGTCGCGCCCGTAACTGCCGGCTTCCGATCGAAAGCACGGTGAGTAGGCGGCAAACTTCACCGGCAGCACTGAGGCATCGAGGGTCTCCTCGCGATGATAGTTGGTGACCGGCACTTCTCCCGTGGGAATCAGGTACAAACCACGCTCGTCCGTTAGCTTGAAAAGATCTTCTTCGAACTTCGGCAGCTGACCAGTCCCAAAAAGCGACGACGCATTTACGATAAAAGGCGGCAACGTCTCCCGGTAACCATGCTCGCGTGTCTGCACGTCAAGCATGAAGTTAACGAGGGCACGGCTCAGTCTGGCTCCCGCATCGTTCAATATCGCGAAGCGCGCTCCCGACAATTTGGCCGCCCGCTCAAGATCAAGAATCCTCAGACCGGTGCCCAGATCAACGTGGTCCTTGGGTTCGAAAAGGAATTCCGGCCTGGCACCCCAGCGACGCACCTCAACATTCTCGGAATCGTCTATGCCTACGGGAACGCTGTCGTCAGGAATATTGGGAAGCGCCGCCAGCATGTCGCGCATACGCGTTTCCGCTGCGTCGCGCGATTGATCCAGATCGGCAATTCGCCCCTTCAGCGCATTGACGTCGGCTCGTCGCCCCTCCGCTTCGTCGCGTTTGGCTTCCTTCATCAATGAACCAATCTCGCGGCTGGCAGCATTGCGCTGCGCATTCAGTTGATCTGATTCGGCAATTAGCCGCCGGCGTTCCGCGTCTGCCAGCGCAAAGTCCTCAAGCGCTGCGCGGGGCACGCCGCGGTTTTGAAGTTTGCTCCGTACCTGATCGAGATTTTCCCGGACGTAGTTGAGATCGAGCATTTGTTGTATCCCAGCAAAGTATGGTAAGAAAATCGCTTCTATTGTTGAGCAAGAAAAAACGTCACGCTAACTGACCTGAATACATGTGTCAAGAACAGGGCCGTTTTCGAGGTTCTGGTGCAGATTGTTAAGCTGCCTAACGAAGTATGCGACGTCGTTACGGCTATGCCGCCTGATGTGAGGACGTGGCTATGCCCTTCCGTCAAAGTTCATATTAATGAGTGGGGCTCCGCCCCAGGGGCTCAGCCCAAAAACCAAGAATCAGCTTACGGCGGGGCATAGCCACCGCCTCACATCAGGCGGCATAGCCGTAACGACGCCCGGAGCCGCGGTTACGCATCGCTTACTGCGAAACGACTACTAAACCCAATGCCGCAAAAAGTTCGTAAAGCCGTTTTTCCCGCCGCCGGTTTGGGTACCCGTTTCCTGCCTGCAACGAAAGCCTCTCCCAAAGAGATGTTGCCTTTGGTTGATAAGCCGCTGATTCAATACGTTGTTGAAGAGGCCGTCGCTTCGGGGATTGAGTCTGTGATTATCGTTACGGGTCGCGGCAAGGCCCCGATGGAAGATCACTTCGATATCTCATTTGAATTGGAGAAGCTGCTTGAGGAACGCGGCAAGCTAGATCTATTGAAGGAGATGCGCGCCATCTCCGAGATGGCTCGCGTCAGTTACGTGAGACAACGCGAGGCGCTCGGCCTGGGCCACGCGGTGCTGCAAGCTCGTGACCTGGTGGGAGACGAGCCCTTCGCTGTAATGCTGAGCGACGACATTATCGATGCAGAAACCCCCGGATTAAAACAATTGCTCGATGTCTATGAAAAATATGACGCGCCGGTCTTGGGCACGATGCAGGTTGCCGGGGAAGCAATCTCTCGCTTTGGCGCGATCGATGTTGATGAGGTGGAAGACGGCGTCTACAAGATAAAGGACATGGTCGAGAAGCCGAAGTTTTCAGAAGCACCTTCTGACCTCGCCATCATCGGTCGCTATGTTTTGACGCCGGACATATTTGACGAGATCGAGAAGACAACCCCGGGAGCAATAGGCGAGATACAAATCACCGACGCCATGCGTTCACTTCTGAAGAAGCGACCATTTTATGCGGTGCGATTCAAGGGCACGCGTTACGATGCCGGCGACAAGCTGGGGTTTTTAATTGCCACCGTAGAGTTTGCTTTGAAGCGCAACGATCTGGCACGAGACTTTCGCAAGTATCTAAAGTCGCTAAAGCTATAACCATTTTGGAGTTCGGTTGGGAAGAAATGCTTCGTGTTGTTAGTCCATATGGCGAACGAATAGGACGATCCACTAAATCACACGAATCAACACGAAATCCTGTTAGTGGCATTTCGTGACATTTCGTGGAGCGTGGTTGACGCTAACGCCAGTGGCATCAACAGAATGACGAAAATGTCGAATCAGAAACCATTCGCCGGACGAGCTGCAATCGTCACCGGCGCGACCCGTGGAATCGGGCGGGCCATCGCGCTGGAACTCGGCCGCCTTGGTGCTGACGTCTCCTTCAATTACGCGAAGAGCGCCGAGGCTGCTGAGTCGCTGACAAAAGAACTGGAAGCGCTTGAAGTGCGTGCTCTCGCAAGTCAATGCGATGTGGTCAATACTGAAGCCGCTGCGGAGATGATTAAGCAGGTGAAAGAAGCTTTTGGCAGAATCGATTTCCTGGTGAACAATGCCGGCGTCACTCGCGACAATCTGATCCTGCGTATGAAGGAAAACGATTGGGACGAAGTAATAGATACGAATCTCAAAGGCGCGTGGAATTTTGCCAAAGCAGCATTGCGGGTGATGCTGAGACAGGATAGTGGTGGATCAATTCTAAATATCTCGTCGATAAGTGGTAGCGTGGGGATGCCCGGTCAGTCGAATTATTCCGCGTCCAAGGCAGGCATGATTGGTTTAACTAAAGCGCTGGCTAAGGAAGTGGCAAGTCGAAAAGTGACTGTCAACGCTTTGGCGCTCGGTATGGTTTCCACCGACATGGCCGGCGCACTCGATGAAACTTACCGCACGAAGATTCTCGAACAGATCCCCCTCGGCCGTTTCGCCGAAGCCGATGAGGTCGCGCGTATCGCCTGCTTTCTGCTATCGGATGACGCCCGCTACATCACCGGCCAGGTGATTCAGGTCGACGGCGGGCTGGCGATATGAAAGGGGGCACATTACGGAACCGCGAGCGGTAGCGACCGGATCCTAAGCTCAATTGGCATGATTGCAGTTTTTAATGAGCGTCGAACGCTTGGATCCGGTCGCTACTCTATATTGAAAGGGCGCCCCCGCGGTGATAGCTTGGAGTTGTTCCACGACTTCAAGTTGATACCGGAAGGAGAGCCCTATGAAAACGTATTATGTGGGTATGGACGTGCAT
>JBPCMM010000221.1:0-22258 GCA_051002255.1 Pyrinomonadaceae bacterium | reverse complement strand
CGCAATGTTTCGTTGGGGAAGTACTTATCGAAAGGCTTGCGGTTGATCTGAACTTCACCGGCGCCCGGGCGCAGATAGACTCGCGCCGTCGAGGTTTTTCGTCGTCCTGTTCCATAGTATTGAATTTCAGCCACAGTTATATCGTCCTCTTATCTACTCTCTTTTGTTATTGTTGATTTGAACGGGAAGTGAATTCGTGGGGTTGAGGGCGCTGGGCCGTGTGAGGATGGTCGGCGTCGGGGTAAATCTTTAATTTCTTCCCCATTGCCTTGCCAAGCTTATTCTTTGGCAACATACCCTTAATCGCCAGTTCCAGCACTCGCTCGGGACGCTTGGCGAACATATTTCTCGCCGAAACCTCGCGCAGGCCACCGGGGTAATGAGTGTGATGCCGGTATATCTTTTGATCAATCTTTGCGCCCTTGAGCACTGCCTGCCGGGCGTTAATCACGATTACGTTGTCTCCCATGTCCATGAAAGGCGTCCACTGGGGATTTCGTTTGCCTGTTAATATTGACGCGATCTCCGACGCCAGATGGCCGACCGTTTGGCCGGCTGCATCGACCACGAGCCATTTTCGTTTGAGCGCGAGATCTTTACCGCTAGGAAAGTATGTCGGCATAGTTAACTATATCTGTTTTAAGCCATTAAAACGCGAACGGCTAGAATACAAAAGGGCTGCGAATATTGTCAAGGCGACCATTATCGCGACACACCACCATTAGCGCGGTACGGAGCAGTGTGGCAGTCAGCGAGGCGGAAACAGACGGTCGTCGCTTCGGACCAGTCTGAGACAGGAAAGGCTCCCCAGCCTGTTGCCGGAGAGCCTTTCATTGAACCCATTCGTTTCGGTTAAGGCTGTGTAGGCTTGGTGCCGTCATTCCGCTTGAGCTTCGGAGGCTCCTGCTTCTCGACGGGTTTCTGCTCAGCATCAGGAGTAGCCGTGGGCTCATCCGGTGTGGGCAGGCGGCGTTTCAGTGTGGGTCGTCCCGGAGCTCCTTCTTCGGCGCCCGGTAGAGCACCGGCGGTCGACGCGCGCGCGTTGGAAAGTCTTAACAGCCGACCCTTGACCCTCTGAAACTCCGAGCTGCTGATTACATATTCTTCCCGCTCGGGGAATCGTGCCACAAGCGCCAAAGATACTGCTCGCCGTTCCGGAGGCGCTGGGTGCGTGGCGAAAAGCTTAGATATGAAACCGGGCTTCTTCTTGTTTTTGGACTCCAGTTTTTCAAACATCGTAGCCATCGCGGTGGGGTCGTAACCGGCGGCGTACATGTACTGTACTCCCAGCTTGTCAGCCTCTTCCTCCGCGCCACGACTAAACCTCATGAAGCCGAGGAGGGCTGCAAAGCCGCCGCCCTGGTAAATCAGTTGACCAAGCCCGCCGCCAAAAATTATGGCCGGGATCAGAATTGCATACTGCGTGAGTTCGGCTTTTCTCTGGTTCTCGACGGCGTGACGGGCAGCCACATGCGAAATTTCATGGGCCATTACACCTGCGAGCTCTGCTTCGTTATCAGCCGCCAGCACAAGACCCTTGTTCACATAGAAGAAACCACCCGGCAAAGCGAAGGCGTTTACTTCATCTGAGTCGATGACCTTAATCGTAAATGGCACCTTTGCGTCAGAGTGCAGGACAATGTTCTGTCCCACGCGATTAACGTATTCCGTTATCACTGGGTCATCGATAAACTTTGCCTGCCGATCAACCTCGGCAGCCAGCTGACGACCCAGGCGAACCTCTTTTTCGGTGGAGCCGCTCATCCCGGCGATGATGCCCTTGTTGATATTCCGTTTCCCGATCATGTTCGGGTTTTCGTTCGTGGACAGGGGCTTGCCAGGAGTGGTGGATGTGGAAGTCGCTTTCTCCTGAGCCTTCTTCTTGTCTTCTTTGGAAGCGGCCTGAATTTTGGCTGGTTCTTGCGACTGAGTCGACTGGGCTATGACCCGGACCGAACTCGCGAACAGCGAGGCGGCCAGCAACAGGGCGGTTGCGATGCGGGAGAAACTGTTCATTTCGGAAAACCTCCAGATACTTCGAAACCGGCCCAAAAGAGAGAAGTCCTGCGGGACTGTCATTCAATGGCCGCGATTGTCTGCTAAGTGCGCGGCGAACGGGATTCAAGGAAGCCAAGCGAAACCATCGGAAGCTGCTTTCGCTATTTTCGATGCGCAGTCTATGATGCCAGAGGCCAGCAGCAAGGTTGCGCGATCAATATTGCTTACCTATTCTGCAAACTTCTAAAGCGAAATAGTTTCCCGGGGGCGTTCGTACTGAGGTCGACATTATAGTCCAGCGTGGTTGAAAAACCTAAGAATTCAACTTGTTTGGCCTTGAGCGGATGCGTCTTGCCGCCCTTTTGTGTGTTGCAAGAATGAGCCCAGTAGATGCCAAAGGCAGCCCTTCCAAAGAAATCAAAGCCCTCCGTCTCGGTAATCGGGTCCGGCCGCTTGGGAACCGCCCTGGCGATTGCTTTGTCTTCTTCGGGCTATCCGATCCAGGCTGTAGTGGCGAGTCGCCTGACGATGGCAAGGAAAGCCGCCGCCCTGATTGGTCGACACACTATGGCGCTAAAAGCTAGTGAGTTGAACCTCCTGCCGGCGTCAAGGATTGTTTTGATAACCACCCCAGATGACGAAATTGCAAACACCGCGCAAAGGCTCGCTGGCTCCCAGCGGTGTTTGCCTAGAGGAAGCATTGCCCTCCATACAAGTGGAGCGCTGTCTTCGGACGTTCTCGAACCCTTAACCGGCATCGGTTTTCACGTCGGATCGTTACATCCTCTGGTTTCCATAAGCGATCCGCGAACCAGCCAGAAGAACCTGAGCGGCGCGTTCTATTGCATCGAAGGCGAAGCTGCAGCAACTCGAACGGCGCGGGCAATTGTCCGCGATCTCCATGGACGCAGTTTTACGATCTCCTCCGATAAGAAACCGCTCTATCATGCCGCTGCGGTTATGGCCTCCGGGCACGTGCTAGCGCTATACGATCTCGCCACCGAGATGCTGGTGCAGTGTGGTCTGGAACGGGGCAATGCCCACCAAGCCTTACAGCCGTTATTGCAAAGTACGGTCAGCAATCTCTCGCGGTCGGACCCGGCGCGTGCCTTGACCGGCACCTTTGCCCGTGGGGACCTCGCAACGGTTCGCAGACACTTGCAAGTACTCTCCAGAGATGGACTCTTGGAAGCGCTCGAGGTTTACAAATTACTCGGGGCTCGCTCGCTCCGATTGGCGGCTCGTAATGGGTTGGAACCGAAACTTGTGGAGCAAATAAGACGAGCCCTGATCGCGGCGACAAAGAAATAAGTGGCATGTTCTTGCCTGTGCCTTCGGTTTTCGATAAACGGGTGACTGAGGTCGTGGCTCGCGAAGTCGAAGAGGCGGCCTATCGCACGTGCGTTGCGAGGCGTGAACGGGCGTTGACAGATCCGCTTGAAGAGGAGCCCAACTGCGAAGGGCCTAGTGTCCCAGTTTGAAAGATGTGATTAACAGTCATGATCCATCGATAGCGACTCGGGATATGTATGTGTGAGATAAGCCATCTATCGACAGCCAGCGATTTCGTGGACCGCTGCTTTTGACGGGCTTCTTCTAGGCCTCGACGGATTTGTCAGCGCACTTTGGATACAGGGCGCTCGACCGCCTTGCGCAGGCTAAGGGCGATCAGCGGCACAATCCGGCGAGGTACGGCAATCGCTTCTTTGATATGCCGGGCGTGCGTGAAATGGCCGGCGACGTAAAGACCCGGGATGTTGGTTTCAAAGGTGTCGGGATCATAGACGGGAACTTCAGTTAGCTTGCCAGGCTCAGTTCTTACGCCCAGCTTCTTCAGCAGGCTGAGGTCGGCGTCACTGCCGATCAGAACGAAGGCCACGTCATTTCCAATGGTTAGAATTTCATTATTGTCTGTAACCAGAGTAACTTCTCGCTCGGTGATTTCGACGATCTGTTTGTAGAGAATAACGCGCAGCCGGCCAGCGGCGATTTCGTGTTCAAGGGGACCCCGCACCCAATGTTTCATCGCACCAGCTTTGGGGTCGCGATTCTCCCAGTCCTCGCGCCAGATCGCCATTGTCGTCCGCGCTCCTTCTTCGGAAAGAAAGAGGGCCGCCTCGGCGGCGCTATTGCCGCCTCCCACAACCAACGCATCCTTACGGACATAACGATAGGGTTCAACAAACGTGTGATGGACCTTGGGAAGGAGTTCGCCGGGAATGTTGAGCCGTCGTGGGTGGGCCATCGCACCTATGGCAAACAACACCCGAGTGGTTTTGTAATCGCCCCGGGTCGTGCGAACGAGAAAACCTTCCGGCTTGAGGCGATCGATCTCCGTAACTTCCTCATCCGTGTTGATTTGAATGTCATGATCCAGCACGAAATGAATGTAGTGAGAGAGAAGCTCTTCGCGCGTGGGCTTCTCACGCACCGGCTTCAGAGACGCCTCGCGCATTTCAAGCTCGTTAACGGTTGAGAAAAGCGTTCGGCCAACCGGGTAGTGACGAATGGTATCGGCAATGGTCCCTTTCTCGATCACCAGGTAGTTGAGTCCTTCGCGTGCCGCCGCATCCGCGGCAGAAAGTCCCGCCGGTCCGGCGCCAACAATAACGAGGTCGAAGTCTTCGTTCATCTAACAAGATTGTCCAAAGTCCAAGGTCCAACGTTCAGTCTGGAGTAGAAGGCTAAACTTCCTGAATTACTCCGCCATCCAATTTTGGGTTCGTTTATAGCGAGAGCTCGCCCCGGATAACCAAAACCGACGGCCCACCCACGCGGACTTGTTCCACTGCGCCCGGTACGCCTTTCACCTCAAGGTTGATCCGGCTGGGTCGATTGATGAAATGTCCTTGCTCGAGCACGAAGGAGAAACTTCCATCGACTGGTTCAACTCCGCAGGCGCCGTAGTTGACCAGGTAAGCTCCCAAGGCGCCGGCGGCGCTGCCCGTGGCCGGGTCTTCCGGAATGTTGTCATCAGGAGCGAACATGCGAAGGTGCGCGCGCGCCGTACCGACCTCGATGGTCTCACGGGTAAACGGGCAACAACCCGTGGCCTTCAGGTTAATGTAAATCTCAGTAAGCAAAGCAGCGTTAACTCGACAATTCCTCAGGTCCGCCAAAGCGCGAATTGGAACCGCCAGGAATGGCAAACCAGTTGAGATCACTTGAATCGGTAGACTCTCATCAAGATACTCCCGGGCCAGACCTAAGGCTCGCGCGATATCAGCTTGTTCGTGGGAGTCTTCGATCACACTGCTCAGGGCCGGTTTACCCTGCGTCATTACCACCTGAACTGGCTGACTTTCTTTGAATTCTATATCTACTGGAAGAACGCCGATGCCCACCTCCTGGAGGATGCGAGTCCAACCCGTTCCAGTCTCAGGCAAGGGCACCACACCCTCGCGCGCCAGCGCGTTCCAAGTGCCAACTACTGGGTGGCCCGCGAAGGGAATCTCGCGCGTGGGAGTGAAGATTCGCAGCTGGCGCAGCACCTTTTGCGATTCGCCCTCAGATAAATCCTTATCCGCTGGCGATTCCTTCGTGCTGGTTTTCATAGCGGCTGCATCTTCAAGTTCAGCCCTGGGAGCGTCCTCAGGCTTCAGCACGAAGACGGTTTCTGAAAGATTCATCTCCCGCGCAATCTTTAACATGTCCTCTGTGCTCAAACCTTCAGCTTCCGGAAACACAGCCAAGGGGTTGCCACCGAACGCGCGATCGGTGAAGACATCCAACTGCAGAAAGCGGTAGTTTGCCATCCTAGCGAGCTTCTCCCTGGCTTACGAAGTGCATCCATAATCGGGGCGTCAGGTGAGAGTGGTCAAGTCACAAAGCCATTAGAAACATCTGCAACAGCACTCTTCAAATGTTTTCCTGATTCCGAGTATTCAACATGGAACGAGAATCGATTGAAAATTACAGAGGTCCGGTATTGAAAGCAGCACGTTCTCAATGCATTAGCGCGCTTCACCTAAGCATAGTCCTGGGGCGTGATTCAAGATCGCTGGTCTGTGGAAGTTTCATGTGGACTGGAGCACGCCAGCAAGCTCAACCCTTGGAATCGGCGGGACATGCGGACACACTCAGTCGCTGGAGTGCTTACAGCTCGATGACCATTGATCCGAATGACGACTGTACCTTCTGGTATTCAACCGAACCAGAGACGAACGGGCGCGTTCAACTGGCACACGAGAATCGGCTCCTTCAAACTACCGAGGTGCCGCTAACGCTTGAAGGCTTCAATTGACTGGCCACACTTTTCCCAAGCTCATTGCCCGCATGCTAAGAGGCCGTTATAATTCCCCCGTTTGAATAAACCCGATAAAATAAGGTCCGCCCCGGCCGCACCCACCACGCGTTCAAAGAATAGTTGGCGCGGCATCTTGCTTCCGTTTACCACTCCTTTCAACTCAAAAGAAGAACTTGATACGGAAGGCCTTCGTCGCAATATCCGGAAATGGAATGCGACGGGAATCGTAGGCTACGTTGGCCTGGGCTCTACCGGGGAACGCGTTAACCTTAACGAACGCGAGTGCACGCAAGTGATTGAGATCGCGCGGGAAGAGATCCCCCAAAATTTGAAGTTCATAGTCGGCGCAGGTCAGCAGGCCACCCGGGCGACTATCGCTGAGACTAAACAGGCCTCAGCCGCCGGAGCGGATGCCGTACTCGTAGTCACCCCTCACTTCTACCGGACGGCAATTACCCAGGAGGCCCTGGTTACTCATTTTACGGCCGTCGGCGATGCGTCCCCTGTACCGGTGATTCTTTATAGCATGCCTGATTTGACCGGTATCAGGATCGAGCCGGAAACGGTCGCACAACTTAGTGCACATCCGAACATAGTGGGAATTAAAGACAGTTCTGCTGACATAGCCGGGTTCCAGAAGACCGTGACCCTGGTCCCCGGAGATTTCGCAGTGTTGATCGGGAATGGAACCATTCTCTCCACCGCCCTCGAGAATGGTGCGCGTGGCGCAATTCTGGCAGTCGGCTGTGTGGCCGTAGCGCTGTGCCTCGAGATCTATCGTTTGATCGAGGTCGGAGAAGGTAACAAAGCCGCAGCTTTGCAGAAGAAACTGACTCCACTTGCACTGGCCGTGACGAAGCGTTACGGTATCGGCGGGCTTAAAGCAGCGATGGACATTACTGGTTTCGTCGGCGGAGCGGTGCGCGCTCCGCTAAAACCAGCCAATGCAGAAATTCAGGCGGAGATCGCAGCGCTTCTTGACGAGCTGAAAAATGAATCGGTTTCGAAAACTGAAACGAGGGGCGAACGGGGCGAGACTGCAGGAGTAGTGAGACCGTGAGCGCGACAGAATCCGCTTGTTACAGCACACCTGAAGAGTCGGGTTTGCGAGTCGAGACTCTTTCCTTCGAACGCATTCCTCATCAATCACGCCTCTTCCTGGATTATCTTCGCGATCCACTTGCGCTACGCCGATTCTATCCGTCGGCAATCCGATTTCATCACGAACTGCCACAGCGAGCGCCGGAAGTGCTGGCAGCACAGAGGACTGACCGCAAGGTTCTCTGTGATGCACTCTCCGAGATGAACGTGTCGTGGGGTGCCGGCGAGGAGACGTTAGCTAACATTGAATTGTTGCGCGACGCGGACTGCCTGGCCGTTGTCTCCGGCCAGCAAGCGGGTCTGTTCACTGGTCCACTGTACACGATATACAAGGCGCTTTCGGCGGTGAAACTGGCAGGTTGCCTGAGGCAACGCAATACCAAAGCGGTGCCTGTCTTCTGGATTGCCACTGAGGATCATGATTTTGCTGAAGTCGCAAGAGCTGAAGTCATTGGCAAAGATTGCCGGCTGGCAAGTGGAACCGTGCCATCGGAATTGCAACGTGAAGGACATCCTGTCGGGCATGTCGTGCTGGACAATTCCATCAACCAGGTGGTCGATCGTCTGGTTGAATTGCTACCCGTTTCTGAATTTACGCCAGACCTCGAAGCGTTATTGCGCGATGCCTGGAAGCCCGGTCGTAGCTATGGCGAAGCGTTCGCCCGCATGATGACGTCGCTTTTAGGTCAACATGGGCTGATCTTTCTGGATCCCATGAATGTCACAATGAAGCGACTCGCGGCTCCTCTCTACACTAGCGCGGCCAACCGGGCGCAGGAGGTAGCCAACGCGCTCGAAGCCCGGAGCCGTGAGCTCCAGGAAGCCGGCTATCACGCGCAAGTGCTGGCATCGGCAAACTCTTTTCCGCTTTTCATACACGATGCCGAAGGCGCACGCCACGCGCTGACGCGCACCGATGATGGTAAGTACAAGGTGAAGGCTTTGGATTCAGCCTACACTGCCCAGGAACTCGCAGACCTGGCCGCTCTTGAACCTGAACG
Organism: Pyrinomonadaceae bacterium; assembly: GCA_051002255.1. Lineage (GTDB taxonomy): Bacteria > Acidobacteriota > Blastocatellia > Pyrinomonadales > Pyrinomonadaceae > PSRF01. The sequence goes on along the minus strand of JBPCMM010000221.1, from coordinate 13,912 downwards.
CTTCAGTCCCAACGTAACACTTCGCGCCGTAGTCCAGGATTACCTTTTGCCCACCATTGCGTACCTGGGTGGCGCAGCCGAGATCGCTTACTTCGCACAAACCGCCGAAGTTTATCGCGTGCTCGAGCGGCCCGTTACACCTATCCTGCCGCGGTCAAGCCTGACGATGGTCGAACGCCACACAAGTCGTGTACTCGAGCGTTATGGACTGGGCTTAGCGGATCTCTTTGCCGGTCCGGAGAGCGTTTTGTCTCGGGTTGTCGAAGAGCATCTCGGAGCGGATACGGCGAAGAGTTTTACCGAGACCGAAGAGAGTGTGAATCAAGACCTCGATGGACTGAGAGAAAAACTTCGGGCAATTGATCCGACCCTGGCGGAAGCGCTGGAAACAGGCCGGCGGAAGATCAACTATCAACTCGAAGGCTTACGTTCCCGTTTTCATCGGGCCCAGATGTCTCGCGATGAGACGGCCCACCGGCAGTTGCAACGAGCTTTCGATCAGCTCTATCCGGAGAAGGATTTGCAGGAACGTCACATCAACATCAGTTCTCTCCTGGCGCGTCATGGACGGTATGTCACCGATTGGATATATAACGCGATCAATCTTGGGTCGTCTGAACACCAGATAGTCTATTTGTAATTTTAGATTTTAGATTTTTGATTTGCGATTGTTGGATTGAACCCAAGAAGCACTAAGCCAAGGGCGAGACCTAAGAATTTTGTTAATCAAAAAGCAGAAATCCAAAATCAAAAATGTCTAAGATCCGTCTACTTCCAGATCACGTCTCCAACCAGATTGCCGCCGGTGAGGTTGTCGAGCGGCCGGCGTCGGTTGCCAAGGAACTAGTTGAAAATGCCATCGACGCGCTATCAACGCGTATCGTCGTTGATGTGGAGCGCGGCGGGCGGCGGCTATTGAAAGTTTCCGACAACGGTGAGGGCATGGTGCGTGATGATGCGCTGTTGGCATTTGAACGGCACGCCACTTCCAAGATCAGTACCGCTGAGGATCTCAATTCCATTGCCACATTGGGATTTCGAGGCGAGGCATTAGCGTCGATCGCCTCCGTAGCGCGAGTTGAGCTGATCAGTAAAACTGAAGAAGCCGCGGCGGCGACACGCGTCGTGATTGAAGGCGGACGCATACGCGACGTTAAGGATGCCGCGCATCCCCGCGGCACGACGCTCTCAGTTCGTGATCTTTTCTTCAATGTTCCGGCCCGCCGGAAATTTCTGCGTTCGGAAGCCACAGAGACCTTTCACCTGACGAATCTCGTCACGCACTACGCACTGGCCCATCCCGAAATAGCTTTTAGTCTGACGAATGATGGTCGTGAAGTGCTGCGAGTGGCCTCGGCAAAGGATTTGAGAGAGCGCGCTTATCAGATTTTTGGTTCGGAGTTTCTGGCCAATCTGGTCGAAGTACGCGGCGGTCACAAGCACATTGCCTTGGTCAGCGGCTATGTTTCCGCTCCTCGCGATCGTCGGACCTCACGGGATGCACAGTACTTATTCGTTAACGGCCGGTTTGTCCGGGACCAATTGATTGGGCGCGCCCTTTCCGAAGGCTACCGCTCAATTTTGCCGCACGGAGTTTATCCCGCTGCGCTTTTGTTCATCGAGACGCCGCTCGAGGAAGTGGACGTGAATGTTCATCCGGCCAAGACGGAAGTACGCTTTCGCCGAGTGGCGGCCGTTGCGGATGTCGTGCGAGAAGCCGTGCGCTCCGCCCTTGCCAGCTCGGGTTATATGCGCACCGACGTGACCGAGCCGTCAATAGCTCCACATGATCGACATGAAACGGTTGATTCAGTTGCTGCCATGTCGGCGGGCGCCACCGACTATTCGCCCGTTACCACTCCGACCAGTAGAGCGGCAAGTAGTTCGGCGGCGGTTGGCGAGCATAGAGCACCCTTCGAGCACGTCAGGCAGTCGCCGATCGAATTTGCATCTCCGCCAATCCAGGACGAGGAATTCCTCGCGGCAGAGCGTACGGAACCTGAGCTTGTGGCGTTGGAATACGATACTGCTTGGGATCTCGACGCGATCTTGCGTCGGGCGCTTTCGGCGGAACGCGATTCCGTAGAGGTTAATGATATTGAGAGTAAAGCAGAGTCGTTGCTGGTTGAAACTGCATCGGCGCCCGAGGGGATTACCAAGTCAGTTTCACTGCCGCCCGTCGCATCGGCGGATAAGTTTGCGCGCGAAGTTTCAGTTGAAGCGTTATCTTCAAACATCCGACCGCTCGGCCAGCTGGATGAGAGTTTCATAATTGCAACCGACGACGAAGGCTTGTTGTTGATTGACCAGCACGTGGCGCATGAGCGCATTCTGTTTGATAAGTACCGAGCGCTCGAATCTTCACGTCTGGCGGAGTCGCAGAATCTTCTGATTCCGGAAACGTTCGACCTGACCCCCGCGCAGGCTGCTGCTTTCGATTTTGTTGCGCCGGAACTTGAAAGCTACGGATTTGAGCTGATGCGCCTCTCTGGGCGGACCGTGGCAATCAAAGCCACTCCCGCGGATTTGCCTGCGAGTGAGGCGCGCAATATGCTCGCCGAGTTTTTAGAAACGGTCGACGCGGAAAAGAAAGGCTCTGCGCGCGAGGTGTTGCGAGATGATATCGCCGCATCGCTAGCCTGTCATGCGGCGATCAAAGTAAACATGCCTCTGGCCCAGGAGAAGATGCGTTGGCTCATCGATCGCTTACTGCAAACTTCTTCCCCCACCACCTGTCCCCACGGCCGGCCTGTGATTCTGCGACTGGCGACGCGGGATATTTTGAGAGGGTTCCATCGAATCTGATCGGAGAATCGAATGGTGAGGGTTGAATCACATATTTACGTCTGCCCATCTCCCTCCCCGCGTCTCTTTGTTATCTCGCCCTAGCTCGTGCCCTGTCTCTGTCGCTGGCATAAACTGGGGTTGCACCCTATTATCGGCGTCCACTAATGTCTGCTGAACCTATCTCTACCGCTTCCTCCGTCCGCGCTTCCCTGCCCGTGCTCTCACATTCCGTGACAGAAAACCCTAGGGGAGAATGGTGGGTTGCACCTGTCAAATGGTTTGCGCTCGCAGTCTTCGTAGCTATTCCGATCTTCTCTCTATTGTGGCCCTGGCTGGCTGGTCGGGTAGTGTGGACTGTAGTAGTGGCCGCTATCCCATTGTTCATCGTGTTGATTGGTTATCACCGTTGGCGAGATATTTGTCCCCTGGCGTTCTTCGCTAAACTTGCGGGCTTATTGCGCCTTCCCGGTCGCCATCGCTTACCTCAACGATCGGAACTCACTTATTACTACGTGGCCTTCGCAATCTTTTTCCTGTCCCTCTGGCTTCGCTTGATTGCTACGAATGGCGACGGTGTCGCGCTTGCCTTATTTCTCGTAACGCTTTGGCTGACGGCCCTAGTGACAGGCGCGATCTTTACCGGCAAGACCTGGTGTAATTATTTCTGCCCGCTCTCATTCATTGAAAAGATCTACACCGAACCGAGTGGTTTGCGCACCACCTCAAACTCCCAATGTGCCAAATGCACCGCCTGCAAAAAATCGTGTCCCGACATCGGTGAGGAAAACGGCTATTGGAAAGAGATCAGCTCCCAACCAAAGCGGCGCATCTACTTTGCTTTTCCGGGGCTTGTTTTTGGTTTTTATTTCTACTATTTCCTGCAGGCCGGCACTTGGGATTATTACTTCGGCGGCAGTTGGACCAACGAGCCGCAGCTGTGGCGCAGCGCAATCCTTCCGGGCGTCAACGCCGCGTCCGCGGGGTTTTTCTTTCTGCCCCAGATGCCGCGAGCGCTGGCGTCGTTTTTGTCGTTGGGATTGTTCACATTGTTAAGCCTGGCCTTCTTTTCGTTATTGGAAATCGCCGTGAGCGGTTACCAGCACAGGCTCGACTCGCAGTCTGACTTTGCGCGCGCGCGCCACATTGCGATGACCCTGGCGGCATTCTCCGCATTCGTTATCTTCTACACGTTCGCCGGCGCGCCGACATTGCGAAAACTGCCCTGGGTTTTCCCGCATCTTTTTCTTGTCATCGTCGTGCTGACTGCCACTCTGATTTTGGTGCGCCGGCTGAAACGAACGCGAGCCGATTTTGCCGAAGAAGTTCTCGGGCAAAATATCCTCAAACATTGGCAATGGGCCGACACAAAGCCGCCCAGCGATCTACGGCAGGCTCTGTTGATTCACCAGCTCCGCACGCAAGAAAAATCCAGAGATGCGGTTCAGATTGTGGATATCTATCGCGAAGCAGTCCAGGAGGCTCTCGCCGATGGCTTTGTGACGCGCGATGAAATACAGCTGTTGGAAGGACTCAGAAATCGGTTGCAGGTTAGGGACGCAGATCACGAAAGAGTCATGCTCGCGTTAGCTGAAGAAGAAGCTGCAATGATGCGCGATCCACTTCAGCACATGAGTGCGGAGAAACACCTGCAACTTGAAACTTATGCTCGTGCACTGGGAGCTTACTTAGAGCAGACCCTCGCCGCAGACAGTAAGGGTGGGGAAATTGTGATCCGCCACTTGCGCCACGAGTATCGCGTCACTAAAGCGGAACATGAAGCTGTTCTGAAACGCCTCATGGGCGATGCCGACGGTCTGGCGCTACAGCTGGCTGAAGAAGTCGGGCGCATTGAAAGCGCCGCAATGGCGATTCGGTGTTTTGAGGGCACAGCTTCTCCGTCGCATGAATTGCTGGCCGATTTGTTACGTCAATCGCGGACGCGCTCTGTCGAGCGTTTGCTGCGCGCCTTGAGCAACGTCCCTGTCGATGAGGGCAGAACCGAGCGTTTGAGTGAAGCCCTCGCTTCCGGTGAAGCAGAGTTGCGGAGCGCCGCGTTGGAAGAATTGTGCGCCATCGTCCCGCCGCTGGTTGCGGAAAGCATGACCGCAGCAGCCACCACGCAATTCTCCAGAGCCATGTCTACCCCCGTCGCGCAGCTCCACGAATGCCAGAAAAGCATCGATCCCTACGTACGCGGCGTAGCCCTATTCGCGCTGTTCGAAAGCGGCGCAACCAGCGTGGACTTATTGCAAAGTAAGTCTCAGGACGAAAGCCAATTCGTCCGCGAAACCGTTCACGGCCTACAGTTAAGGCGCGAGCATACAATCAGAGATAACGGAGCAGCCCAGCCACTCCTGACGGTGGAAAAGATGATCGCTTTACGAAGCGCGAGTATTTTTCAGGAATTACCACCTGAAAGCTTGATGGCGCTAGCTCGTGCCAGTCATGTCGAGGTGTTCTCCGCGGGAACTATCCTTTGCAACGAAGGCGAACGGGGCCGTGATGTCTTCATCTTGCTCGGCGGCGACGTCAAGTTTTTCAAACAGGAGGACGGCCACGAACGATTCGTTGGTATCGAGGGAGCCGGCGGTCTGATTGGCGAGATGGCCATACTTGACCCGGCGCCCCGCGCTGCAACCGTTATTGCCGGCGATGCCGGCGTACGCGTGCTCCGCCTCGTTGGAGCGGCCTTCAGTGACGTTCTTTCTCGACACGCTTCTATCTCTGCCGGCGTTATCCGCATCCTCGCGCAACGGCTGCGCGCCAGCTCGCCTCTGCAACAGTGAGTGATACAATGCGCGCCCTAAATGGATTGGAAACGCTTACCCACCATCAACGCTAGCCGGGTTTCCCTCCGCTGGATTACCGAAGAAGATGTCGACGCGCTCTACCGGATCTTCTCCCACATAGAAGTGATGCGCTATTGGAGCACGCCCCCACTCGCCGACCGAAATGCGGCGGTCAAACTCCTGCATGAGATTCATGACGGCTTTCGGCATCAGACATTATTGAAGTGGGGAATAGCACGGCACAAGGACGACGCGCTGATCGGAACGACCACCCTGTTTAATCTGGATCTCAACAATCATAGAGCCGAGATTGGTTATGGTCTCGATCGTGCTCATTGGGGAAACGGCTACATGAACGAAGCTCTCCAGGCGCTGCTTGCCTATGCCTTCAATGAACTTGCTCTGCACAGAATCGAAGCGGATGTTGACCCGCGAAATATCGCTTCAATTAAGACGGTTGAACGACTTGGGTTTCAGCCGGAGGGATATCTTCGGGAGCGCTGGCAGGTTAACGGAGAAATTCAAGACTCAGTTTTTTATGGGCTGCTACGACCTGATTGGGAAGTCGTCAAGGGTCAAACGAATCTGAGATCTCAGATCTGAGATCTCAGATCAAAATATCCTTACAGAACGTCACCCTCGGGCCGAGGCCTGCTCCTGCCGTCTGCCACCTGCCGTCTGTCACCGCGCCTTCTTAGATCGATTCTTTGTATTCCTCAAGGTTTGCCTGGATCTTGTTAAGAAGCCGCGACTTGAGGGTGTCAGGTTTGAGTTGCTCGGGCAGTACTGGCTGCCACTTGCCGGGGATCAACACCTGCGAATCGATGAAGGCGTCGAGGGCTTCCTGAAGGCCGTCAATTCTTATCTTTCCCTTCATAGCAATCACCTCTTCGATGATGAAGACCATGGCATCTCCAGTCAGGCGATGTCGGTGGTTGATGATCGCCGATCTCTCCTGAAGTGATTTCAGTACCTCATCAAAAGGCTCGCCCAGGGACGCAATTAGTTTTAAGTAAGATTCCTGAAAGGCCTGAACATAGGAGACACGTGCCGGAGTCAGTTCCAGGTCTCTCTTCACTACGTACGAGGCTGCCATGATCTTGCAGAAAATGTCATGCGGCATGTAGGCACTCTGGTCATCTGCACGGCCGATCTTCTGAGCCACGTAGTAGGCGGGCAAGAGGCGGAGCAGATTGCGGATGAGAAACACCGGATTGTGGGTAAAGCCATCTGGAAGTTTTTCAATACCTTTCGACACTTTTCGATCTTCGAAATAGCTAATCGCTTTATCGAAGTCGTTGATCTCTTTTCGCGCTTTATTCATGAGATGGTCGATCTGTTCCGGACTAAAACCTATCCTCCAGAGCATGCGTCGATTTCTTTCCGTCTCGAAAGCGAGGTTAAATGTCTTCAAACACTCCGCGTGCTTAAAAGTGCGAAGATTCTGTTTTTCACCGGACTGAATGAAACCGATCGCCTGAGCAAACACCTGCACGATCATGCGAGCCCAGTGTCTCTGTTCAGACAAGGAGGCTGAATAGCGATCGACGTCCTTGAAGCGATATTTATCGTGCTTGGCAGCAAACTGGCGGATTGAGCCATAGTCGAGAATGGCACCGCTCGCCAACATATTGTCTCCGTCCCAGGCTAACCAGTTGAAAATGTATTCCTCTTCCAACAGGGCGGCCATTTTTGCATAAGAGCTTGCCAGGTATTGCAGCACCTGCGCGTAACGCGCGGTTTCCTCGGAAGGTAACTGCCAGAATCCGTTTTTAGTTTCACGTTCAATGAAATAATCCAACGACGCTTTTAGTTCAGCATGCCGGCGCTGCTTAAGGTAGCGGAACATGTGGGCCGGTCTTATCAAATTGGGTGCACTCCTCACTCCAATTGAGCTCCCGTCAGGAAAACCAATTACCGTTAGACAGCGTTCCGTGGGAATACCTTGCCGATAAAAGATTTCTGACATGACGGCGCTTCCCAACATCTCGTCGAGCTCCGCCAAACCCGATGAATACCCGTAGCTCTCATCACCGGTCTTCACGATCCCTTCTGCTTGCTGCGCCCCAGGGCTCAGGATCGTGGCGCCGGTGCCGCGACTGGAGATGTCAAAAGTCAGACTCTTAGTTTTCAAATATCCATTCCAGATACTTCGGCCATCTCCTGAAGTCTTGCCCTGTTTGTTGCGATGCTGAGTTTGCAGATAGCGCGTAGCCATGTAGAGGCCCGGCTTGATGCTCTCCGGCGGGTATTTCTTACCGTGAGTCAAATCATATTCGTTAATGATTTGCAGGGCGAAGGTTTCGAGAATGACCTGTTCGATTTCCTTATTGATGGTGGACGGGTGGTCCGCGGTGATCAGCCCCATCTCTTTTGCGAGCGGGAAATTGAAGTAGAGAACACGACCCTGTGAGCGGTAGCGAGCTTGATAGTCAACATAACCATCAGGACTGACGTCCCGCCAGGGATGTGTGCCGTTTAGTTCTTTAAACTTCTCATACATATTGGGTAGTGTTATGAGAAGGCAACCTAGAGAGTATTAAGACTGAATGGTGAGAGAGTCAATCAATATTTTTCCTCTTCTGTATACTTCGCTAAGAGCGGAGGAGTAATCCGATGCCCAATCAGTAAAAGTTGACCGCTGTTTCCGTCACCCTGGTGGCACGCCGATCAAAAACCAGGTTGGCATGATGCAACCTTTGGTCTCCGAATCTGTCACTCACTAGTCAGACGGAGAGCCGCTACTCTATGGACAATTCAGACAAGACGTTGGTCCAGGAATTCCTACGCACCAAGGACGAGACCTCGTTCCGGCAGCTTTATCGTCGCCACACTCCAGCCTTGTATCCTCTGGCCATTCGCCTGGTTGGAGGCGTGGAGTCCGACGCCCAGGATGCAATTCAAGAGATGTGGATTAGGGCTTGTAAGTCGCTGGATCGCTTTGAATGGAGATCCAGCTTAAGGACCTGGCTGACGGGCATTCTAATTAATCGCTTGCATGAAGTTAACCGCGAACAGTGGCGGCGACATGAAGAGCAATATCCGGACAACGGTTTTGGTGCGGTTGCCGTAGCACACGAGCAAACAGATTTTGGAAGGACAAGCCTCGATTTAGAGCAACTCATTGCCCGCCTTCCCGCCGGTTATCGCCAGGTATTGGCACTGCATGACATAGAAGGCTATACGCACGACGAGATCGGCGCTCTTTTGGAAATCTCTGCAGGTACATCAAAGAGCCAACTTTTCCACGCCCGCAGGGCCCTGCGAGCGACGCTGCAGACGGAGACACGATTACCATGACCAACGAAATTGACGAACTCAGCTCTCACGAACGTGAAGCATTTGATCGGCTTGAGAAAGAGAAGATGCCGCCCACATTTCTCGAAGGGCGAACGGTTGCAGCGCTGAAGGAAGCGCGCTTGATTCGTCCAAACAAGATTGGCTGGTTATCCGGCAGTCGAGGAATCGGCATCACGATTGCGGCGTCAATGTGTTTTTTTATCCTCGGCATCCTCGTGGGCGTTTGGTCAGTATCTGCCCAATCAACAAAGCCAAGGGGGCCGGTATTTGTGTTAGCCCTACGCAATCCTCCTCAGGCGTTGCCCGCCAAGTCGCGAGATGAGGCGTTGCAACGGATGCAGGAATACATGGCCTGGGGCGACGAATTGGAACAGAAAGGATTGCTGCTTGGCCATGATTGCCAGCTTCTTAGCGAGGTAAACGGCCCCAACTCCATACTTGACACAAGTTCGGATGCGCCGGTCGGGTCTCTTATGGGAATTTTCTTGCTGCAGGTAGAGAATTACGAGCAAGCGGTCGAGGCCGCGAAGAGTTGCCCTCACTGGAAGTATGGGGGGACCGTAGAAATCAAACAGCTTCGATAAGCATACTCCCACAGCGATCGACGACGCCCTCAACGTCACTTAACCGGCCGCTTACATCTTGCCCGCAAAGCAGGCGCGACTGAAACGGTGGGACGGTTGAAGTTTGGGTTGTTCCCTTGGGGGATCTGTTACCAGATCCCTATGCTTCACCTGATGAGACGATTAATGAAGAGCCATAAATTGGAATCAACGGTGAACCACAGAGCGGTAGCGACCGGGTAAGGTGGGGTGCACTCAGTCAACTAGCAACCGAGCAGTCTAAAAGGCTCTCGCACTAATCTAAGCCTTGGAATAACAGCCCTTCAGTTGAGTGCAACCGAGTCAACCCGGGCGCTACCGCTCCTCGGTTCTGACATTGAGTGGGCTCGCAAGGAATCTTTGCTGCCTTACAAACTGGCCAGCGTCTGTATTACCGCTTCGAGGTTGGAGAAGTCAGGTATAAAAGCCTCGGGACTGCACTCGAGCAAATCTTCAGTGGTATAAAGGCGCCCGGTTCCCACGGCGAGAGCCCGAGCTCCAAAGTGATGCGCACAGGCAATGTCGTTTGGCGTGTCGCCGATGATGATGAACTGATGGGGTTGAAGATCAAGATCTAGAAAACGTTTGATTCTCTCCGCGGCGAGTGCCGGAAGGTCGCGTCGATCATGCGACTCATCACCGAAAGCGCCGGGCAACGGAAAGAACTCCGAGAGACCCACCAGTTCCATTTTCAGGTAAGCGGCAGGTTCAATATTTCCTGTCAGCAGTGCGGATTGATAACGGGGATGATCGTTTAGTACCTGCAACACTTCACGCACTCCGGGTAAGACTTGAAAAAACTCTGCCCCGTTACTAGTGGCTTTGTGCATCTCCTCCATGTAGCGTTCGCGGAGATGGTCGATGCGCTCGCGAATGTGCTCGTGCGTGAAACCCTCCGGGCTCAGAGCTTCTGCCACAATCTGCAGGTCTGTCATCCCGGAGACTTTCATGTCGGCGAGTCTGCCGGAAGTACCAAAGACCCCCTCGAGCATGGGAATCGTGTAGTCTTTGAAGGCCCCTGTGCGGGCTGAGCGAATAAGTGTACCGTCAATATCCCAAAGCAAAATGCGTAGATTTTGGCCGGAAGTATCGAGTGATGCTTGATTATTCATTGATTCTTCGTTGTTCCATTCTGCTTGGGGTTGGCCGGAACGGTCAAATGCGCTGAATGTTATAACTCAACCTTGTGGAGTGCGGAGACAATCGCAGCGCGACACCGCTTTGGATGGAATGAGCTAGAAGCAAATCCAAAGCGCCGTCGCCGCTTCGCTCTGCCGGCGCACTGCTCCATAAGGGCCACCCTCAGAATCGGTAGGAGTAGCTCCCCCTATTGACTCGTGCCAAGCACTTGTCTTAAAACCCTTCGTAAGTACCATCCACCCTCTGTGAGGTTTGGAGTATGTTCAAGGCATCTTTTCGATTTGGCTCCGGCCTTCTAGCCACATGCGCCTTATTATGCGGCGTTACCGCTACAGCCCAGCAGGAGCCTGGCCTGATCGGATCCTGGCAAGCAAAAGATGGCGAGCTCGTTATCCGAGTGACGTTCAATCCCGACGGCACCGGCACACTCGACGGGACGCCAATCAAGTACAGTGTCAAAGGCGCTCAGCTGATCGTGAACGAAGAAGGCACGATTAACAGTTACACGTTCAAACTCACCGGCGACGTCATGGTGGTGTCAGGCGGCGATCTGGATTCACCGATGACGTTTCACCGCCAGGGAAGCGGCGAGGGAGTGGGCGGCCGCAAGAGTCAGCCCGCAGTCGCTCCCGCAGCCGAAACAAAACCAAAGGAGAGAGGGCTTGTCGGCCGTTGGCAAAGCAGTCAGGCAACCGTGCAGATCAACGACGAGGGCACGCTTGTACTCGACGGAAAGACTTATCGTTATAACGTGAAAGGCAACATCATTACGCTCGCCGATTCTGAAGGCTCAATGCAGTTTCCATTTCAGCTGTCCGGCGACTCGTTGAACGTACTAGTGAACGGTGAACTGGTTGTTTATAAGCGGATTGCCGAAGGCGCCGGCTCGGCACGTGCCGGTGGAAATGTGGGAGCGAACCCGCCCGAGTTGTTTGGCAAATGGTGCTACATATCGAACGTAAACACCGGCAGCGGCGGGCGCATGTCTAATCGGTGTTTTACGCTTTATGAGAACGGAAACTATGAATACTACAGCGAGACAAGTTCCTCCGGGGCAGTAGCCTCTTCGGCATCGCAGGAGTCAGACAGCGGAACTTGGACCGCGACGGCTACAACGCTAACGAGAAACTCAAGGACGCTCGGATCAGAGACGTACCCACTCGAAAAGCAAAATCACCCAAAGACCGGCGATCCCATGCTTGTCCTCGATGGCGACGCCTATGTTACTTACAGTCCGAGAGCGCCCTGGTAGAACGTTACTCAATTACTGCCAATACATCTCCGGCGTTAACGGTAGAGCCTGCTTGCGCATGAATTGAGACTACGTGACCGGCCTTCGGCGCATTCATCTCGTTCTGCATTTTCATGGCTTCCACCACCAGGATGCCGGCACCAGCCTCGACCTGGGCGCCAGCTTCGACGAGTACGCGCACAACCTTCCCGGGCATGGGCGCTACGATTCGAGCAGCTCCGTTGTCGTGTTCCGCTCCGCTCTGGGCGCTGCGGAGACGCTTTTGATCCGTTAGCTTTATCGTGTAGCTGACGCCGCGCAGGCTTACTTCAAGGTCGTCGGGATGGTGGCGGTTGTTTTGGACGCGGCAGCTATAGACGGTGTTGCCGTCGATCAGCAAATATTCGCTGTTACCCAAATCACGAAGCCTGAGCTTATAGCGTCTATCGTCCACCTCGGCAAAGACTACTGCTTCACGCCGTTGAATCGAGATCTGATGATCTTTGCCGGCCACTTCGGCTTTAAGCTTTATCACCGCCTGGTCCTCTGAGCTTCTTAGCTCGCTTGTCGATAACGGTTCTCCGACGAATTAACGCCGTCCGGCCGGCCGTCTTCCAGCGATTCTTTGCCTGGCCGGCTGGTTGACGGTGGAGCGAGGCCTCCCTCTGTAACTTCGCATAGTGAATGGCACCGGCAACTAGGGCCATGTCCCGGCGCCTTATTTCGATTTGATCAGAGTCAGTCGAAACAAAGCGACGCGCGACCGCCCGTCGCTCGTTGAAACGGGCAATGAAACCGGTATCGAGTCGGCCGTCAATGAATTCCTCGTCTCTGACAATCTCACGGAAGAATGCCAGGGTCGTCTTAATGCCGCCCACCTGATATTCGTCCAAAGCACGACGCAACCGATCGATCGCTTCTGTTCTACTTCGGCCCCAGGCAGCCAGCTTTGAAATCATTGGGTCGTAATGGATGGACACTTCCGTATTGACGCGCACGCCGCTGTCCTCACGTATCCCCGGACCTGATGGCAACTGCAAGAAGCTTATGATTCCGGGCGAAGGGAGGAAATTATTGTCAGGGTCTTCCGCATATACGCGGCATTCGATTGCATGGCCCCGCCAAACGATTTCCTTCTGGCTAAATGAAAGGTGTGCTCCCGCGGCAACCATGATTTGCTCACGAACTAAATCGATTCCCGTAACGAGTTCCGTCACCGGATGTTCGACCTGTAATCGAGTGTTCATCTCGAGGAAATAGAATTCGCGAGTAGCATCGGCGACGAGGAATTCGACCGTTCCCGCACCGACGTAGTCAACAGCACGCGCGATCTTAACTGCAGCTTCACCCATGCGCTGGCGCAAGTGAGTGTCGTTTATTGGAGAGGGACACTCTTCCACCACTTTTTGGTGACGACGTTGGATTGAGCATTCTCGCTCACCAAGATGAACAACGTTGCCGTGGCTGTCGGCGAAGACTTGAATCTCGATGTGCCGCGGTCGCTCGACAACCTTTTCCAGATAGAGCGAAGCATCACCAAAAGCACCGGCTGCTTCGGAGCCAGCATTATCAAATGCTGACTGCAGCTCCTTGGGTGAGGAGACCAGACGCATCCCTTTACCACCGCCACCCGCCGAGGCCTTCAACATTACTGGATAGCCAAATTGTTCTGCTGCGCTCTGTGCTTCGGAAAGCGAATTCAAAGGTTCGACGGTGCCGGGGACAATCGAAACGCCTGCATCCACCGCGGCGCCTCGGGCACTGGTTTTCGATCCCATCGTCTCCATTGCTGCTGCTGTGGGGCCGATAAAACTTAGTCCTGCGGCAGCGATGGCTCGAGCGAAATTCGCGTTCTCCGCAAGAAAACCATAGCCGGGATGGATTGCTGCTGCTTTCGTCTGCTTGGCAGCCTCGACGATTGCTGCGATGTTCAAGTAACTTTGTGTGGAAGGCGCGGGGCCGATGCAAACTGCTTCGTCGGCGAGTCGGACGTGAACTGCCTCTGCATCCGCTTCGGAATAAACGGCCACCGGAGAGATTCCTAAATCGCGGCATGCGCGGAT
>JBPCMM010000220.1:0-20577 GCA_051002255.1 Pyrinomonadaceae bacterium | reverse complement strand
GCTGATGGGCTCGTGGTCCGCACCGACGATGGCGGCCTCTCGTGGAGGCGTCTCACCGAAGGCGGGCGGGATGACTTGGCAGACATCTTCTTTCTTGATGGCTCTCGCGGACTGGCGGTGGGCTCACGGGGCAGGGTTCTTTTTACCAGCTCCGGTGGAAAACACTGGACCGTGCGACCAACAGCTACCACCGCGCGCTTAAACGCAATCGACTTTATCGACCAGAAGCAGGGATGGATAGTCGGAGACAAAGGAACCATCCTGAGATCTGTGAATAGCGGCGTTACCTGGTCGCAGGTTGCGGTGGACGTTCGCGAAGATCTGTTCGGTATCGACTTCGTGTCGCCCCAGCAAGGCTGGATTGTGGGAGCCCGGGGGGCAATTTTGCACACGAAAGATGGCGGAGAGACCTGGCAAGCCCAGCGCGCCGATACTTTTAGCTGGCTTGAAGATGTGGGCTTTACTGATGAGAAGCGTGGTATTGCCGTGGGGTCAGGCGGAACAATCTTACGCACCGAAGACGGTGGCGAGACTTGGAAGCGTGTTGACCGGAACGTAGAAGAATGGCTTTACGCTCTTACGTTTGCCGACGATCAGCGTGGATACGCGGTGGGCGCCCGGGGAATTATTCTCCGCACTGATGATGGTGGCGCCAATTGGAAGGATGTTGAGAGCGGCCTGACCACAAACCTTTTTGCCGTTGGAGTTGTAGGGCGGGATGACGTTTTGGTGACCGGAGATCAGGGCCGAATCTTGCATAGTAGAGATGGGGGTCAAACGTGGGAGGTGCAACCAACAATTACCAGCACACCACTCTTCTCAGTCGCTTACCGAGGTGGCTCTAACGTCTGGGTCGCCGGCCGTGGCGGTGCAATCCTGCGACGCATCGAAGAGATTGCAACCGTCAAAATTCCAACACCCAAGTTGCCCCCGGCACTCCGTCGTGGCCCTCCAAAGATTGAACCACAAAACAGTCAGCTCATAATCGATGATGGTGATATTCCACGTGCGTCTCCTCCACAGAAACAGCCTGCGCGACCGAAGTAAAGTGTCATCGCTCGCGGTTCTGTATTAGCGGCAGCTATCAGTTCCGCACTGGATGATCCTTGGCGTACGAGTAGGCTGTGTACGCAGCGATAATGTGACATATCCAGCCCAGGGTTCCCCCACTGCCGATCCAAAAACCGGGTGTGATGATTAACCAGAGTATGCCCGCAAGGATTCGCCCGTTATAGAGTTGCCCAACACCAGGAACAAAAAAACTTAAAAGTCCGGCTGTAAATGGATCGCGCATTAACAAATACCTCCGCGCGAAATACGACGAGGCAGCGGGCTTTGTTCAATAGAAGTTTTGGGATGCTATTGAATCCAGCTCCTGTCTTAATCTGAAAGTGGATCCAACACGCGGCCCGAGCATTCTCAGGGTGGCCAGGGAAAAACGAATCGACGGGAAGCGGTAAGTCGAAGGCTCTGGTTGGAACGTTGAGCTTTCCGTCTTTCTAGCAGGCTGCTGAAAAGGGCTCAGAGAATAAGACGATCCACGAAGCACACGAAATGACTCAACCAAGGGCTCTTTTCGTGTCCGTTCGTGTGATTTCGTGGATCGTTCTTAGTTTTTCAGCAGGCTGCTGAGTGGGTCTACCCTGGGTCAGCACCGACGTTCAGCGCTAAGGCTTGATATGGAACTCATTCTTAATGTGGGCATCGGCAGCATCCGATTCGCAAAGACACCTGTCGAAGTTCATGCCCTCATATCTGAAGAGCCGACGTACGAAGATTGGATGGGTGGCAATCGAAACGACTCTTTGCTCTTCCACGGCCTTATCTTTGGGTTCGACGGATGCGATAGCACCGGCCCTCTCGAAAACAGTCGGTTGACCGAGGTAAGCATCCACGGTAGAGAGGATGTTGTACTTTGGGGGAGAAACATCTGCTACTGGACGAAGGACGCAGTTAAGGATCATTTGGACCGAAACGGCTTGCCGTATCAGATAGTGGCAAACGGAGATGTATCTGTGGATTCATCTCTTGCAATCTCTTTCGATAACGCCGGTCGATTGGAATACATCGAAATGTGGGACGCGGCTAGAAGGTGAGTCAAGAATATTGCCCTTACTTGGTGGGTTCGCTGTCGGCAGGCCGTACATCAACAATCTCGCCGCGGAAGGTGTGCAGCATTTGCTGAACGACGGGATTTTCCTCGGCAGATTTACGCAAGCGTTGTTTCTCGCGACGTTCCACGTCTTCTTTCGAGGCCTCGGCGTCAGCGGGCGCCGTCAGATCTTTGATGACGATGCGCACCCCACAATCGCGTTTGGCAACCTCGTAACAGACCTCGCGCAGAGTCTTTATGTTGTCGCTTTTCGCGAGTGTATCGCGGAGGTGTCTGGCTTCAGGAGCAAACTCGACATATAGCTCGCCGTCTTTCAGCGAGGCGCTACGCGCGCCGTCGATCGCAGTCACCAGAAACATCTTGCGCCTGCCTTCCAGGCCTGACTTGATTCGCTCGATATCCGAATCGGCGACGTCTGTATCGAGACTGCTTTCGGCCACGGAGCCAATCTTCATAGGCGCACTCGCCCTGGAGGAAGGCGCGGTCGAGAGTGCCGAGGCCGGTTCAGTTTCGAGCGCCGGCCTGGCCGCAGTTCCCGCAAAAGATCCACCCATCGCATTCGGGGCTGAGCTGGTTATGGCAGTGGACCGTCTTTCCCACGCGTCTGCAGAGCCACTCGTGGTTAGCGCAGTATTTTTTGATTGGGCTGGCATTTTGCCGGTGCGCAGAGACTCTTCAAGAGCAGCAAGTCGGTCAAGCAGATGCGCAAGCGGCTTCAGCCGGCGCATCTCCATTAGTTTCACTAGGCCGATTTCCATCTGGTAACGAGGATGGGCTGCAGTCCGGAGTTTGGTTTCCGTCTCGGCCAATGAATGGAAGAAACGCACGAGATCGGACTCAGAAAAAAGTGCGGCCTGTCGTTTCAGCTCGTTGGCATCACAAACTGCCGATTCCAAGAGTTCCTCACTACCCGAAACCTTGGTCACTAGAAGGTCGCGCAGGTGGGCCAACAGGTCCCGGCAGAAGTTTCGTAAATCGTGACCGCGCATTACCACATCGTCAACGACTGCCAGAGCCTCCGCAGGCTTATGCTGTGCAATGCCGTTGATCACGCGAATTAGAATATCTTCACCCGCCACGCCGAGCGCCATTTCCACGTCTTCTTTTTTTATCTTCGCGCCGGCAAAACTTATCACCTGATCAAACGCCGACTGGGCATCGCGCATTGAGCCTTCCCCGGTCCGAGCTATCTCGCGTAAAGCATCATCAGGAACAGTGATCTTTTCGGCTTCGGCGATGAGCCTAAGCCTTTCGAGAATCTTTGCCGTGGCGATGGTGCGAAACTCAAATTGCTGACTGCGGGAGAGGATCGTTTCAGGCACCTTGTGGCGCTCGGTAGTAGCCATAATAAACACCACCCGCGGCGGGGGCTCCTCAATCGTCTTCAACAGCGCGTTAAATGCCGCCGTTGAGAGCATGTGAACTTCGTCGACGATGAAGATCTTGTGGCGATCTCTGGCGGGCGCAATTCCCACGCTGCCTATAATAGATTCGCGTACATTGTCGACGCCTGTGTGAGAAGCGGCATCGATCTCCTGCACGTCAATCGAACGGCTTTCAGTTATCTCCCTGCAAGAGGCACAGGCATGCAGATCGTCTGTGCGGCAAGGGCTATGAGTGGGGCGAGGAGACTTGTGGCAGTTGAGCGCCTTGGCCAGAAGACGCGCGGTCGTGGTTTTGCCGACACCACGGGCACCGGAAAACAGGTAGGCGTGGTGCAGCCTCTCATGCTCGATTGCATTACGCAGCGTGCGAGTGATGGGCTCCTGGCCCGTCACTTCTTCGAAGCTCTGCGGGCGCCATTTGCGTGCGATTACTTCGTAGGACATGATGATAAGTGATTAGTGATCTTGTCAGAACCGGAAGCGACACCGGGTCGTCGGTTGTCAGAACCGGGCTCTCAGAGAACCCTGTCAGACCGCGAGCGGTCAAACCGGATCGCCACCGCTCGCCGTTATGACAGGGAATTGTGTTGTATTGGCCAGACCCCGGACATACCCGCAACACACGCCGCTATTGCTACCGTTGATCCGTTCCCGGCCTGGCGGGGTTCACAAGGCAAGCGTTGTGCGGAGCCCGGGATCTGATAACTCGTTGTCAATTAACTCATTGCCAATTTCCGAATGCCAATTGCCAGTTGGAAAATGATTCCCAGCCTGATCTCTCGCTCTCGTAAGCTTCAATTCCAATACGAAAGACCAATTGGCAATCGGCAATCGGCAATTGGCAATGCTAGATCTCTGTCTTTCGATGCGCGAGCAATCGCAGAAGTCCGTTGATAGCGAGATGCAGCAAAACGTAGGCGATGAACGCGACAACCAATGGAAACACCAGCGTATGGTTGCCCTCAATGGTTGGGCTGGCAACGATTCCTTTGAAAGGAGCGTAAAACGGATTCGTGACGCTGACGATAAACTGAACAAATCCAGCGCTACTGCGTGCCGCGAGTAGCGCTAAGAGAAATCTCAGTCCGAGGAGCCCGTAGATTAGAAAAAAGATGTAATCGATAATTTGTGAAACGCGCGCGAGACCTCGCGAACGTTCAACTTCCCGCTCCGTGTCAACGACCTCATCAACCGCTTTGGCGCGAAACTGGCCCGCGACCTGCTCAATTTTACGCCCCTCACCCGGGGCACCCTGGCTGGCTTGCTGCGCAATCTCAGCGTTAACGTCGCCTTCAACCTGTGCTTTTACTGACTCATGCTGTACGGAGCGTCGCGCTTCGTCAGCAGCTAGTTTGTTGTCGTCCATAAGGTAACCTCATGCGAATTTCGGATTGCGGATGTGAATTTCCGGATTTCGAATTTCGAATTGCGAATTTAGCCACGGCACCTCAGCTTGGTTTTCAAATCCGCAATTCGAAATCCGAAATTCATCTGGCGGAGAGGGTGGGATTCGAACCCACGGAACGGTTTCCCGCTCACAGCATTTCCAGTGCTGCCAATTCAACCACTCTTGCACCTCTCCCGGGGGAATTTCGGATTTCGAACTTCGAATTTCGGATTTGAAAAGCAAAATCGAAACGCAGTAGCCAAATCCGAAATTCAAAATCCGCAACCGAAATTCACATGGCGGAGAGGGTGGGATTTGAACCCACGGTGGAGTTTCCCCCACTCCGGTTTTCGAGACCGGTGCACTAAGCCACTATGCGACCTCTCCTTAGGCTAAGACGGGGCTTTCTCTTCTAGCTCTCCGCCGTCATCCTTTCATCGGCTCCGCGCCGCTCGCGAAAAAACTGCCGCATCAGTTTGCGGCAGTCTTCTTCCAGCACCCCGGGAGTGACGGCAATCCGATGATTCAAGAAATCCGTGTCGCAAATCCGAAATCGCGACTCCACCGCTCCAGCTCGCTCATCAGGGGCGCCATAAACCAGTCGCCGGACTCTTGCCTGGACGAGACCACCCGCGCACATTGCGCAGGGTTCAATCGTGGAATACACAACCACATCCGGCAGCCGGTAGTTCCCGATCTCACGTGCCGCCTCCCGCAAAGCGACCATTTCCGCGTGAGCAGTCGGATCGATATCGGTGCGCGTTCTATTTCCGGCTACCGCTAGCAATGTCTCACCGCTCACAATACAAGTGCCGACAGGTATTTCACCACGCGCCTCAGCATCACGGGCTGCCGCGATTGCCTGCCGCATCCAATGCGCATCCAGATCTGTGTCTACGGCGGCCGTCATGATAGAAGTCTTTCAATCAAACAGCGGAGTTTGAACTATAGGTGCCACACTCGAAGACTGTCAAGCAGGTCATATTTCAAGTAATTTCACCTATGAAAGTCGCTACTTTTGACGGAACTTAACTACAAGCGACTCTCCATCGCGTGCTATTATAACTACCCGGAGTCCGGACGCCGCTATTCCTGCCGCGCTCCTTTCGAGTCCAGTCTATGACTATGGAAACACATCAAAGGGGCAGCGACCCGTTATCAGCAGAACGGGCGCCAGGTCGATTGCGGCCCGCTTCTTCTGCCGAACCTTCCGTGCCGGACCGCACTGTTCAAACGCCAGCGAGCTTGATGCGCAGGATGGCGGCGGGCGAGTTCAACACCGCCATGATCCATTTCTATCGCGGTGAGGTGCAGCGTTCCAACACCTGGCGAAACCGTCTTGATACGACAACGAATTGGGCAGTGCTGACAGCCGGCGCGACGCTGTCATTTGTTTTTAGTTCACCCAGCAATCCGCATTTCGTCATCCCGATAAACTCAATTCTGGTAGCCATCTTCCTGCTGATGGAGGCGCGTCGCTATCGCTACTACGAAATCTGGTCGAGTCGTGTACGGGTGTTGGAAACCGGCTACTTTGCCCAGCTACTAGCGCCCGATAGCGTTCCGCTTGATGAATCGTGGGCGCAGCACCTCGCATCAGATTTGATCACGCCCCATTTTACAATCAGTGAGTGGGAGGCAGTGGGCCGAAGACTGCGCCGCAACTACCTTTGGATCTTTGCGTTGCTGGCACTGAGCTGGAATCTTAAAGTCTATCTGCACCCGCTTCCGGCACGTGATTTCAACGCCTTTATCGATCGCGCCACCGTCGGCATCGTGCCTGGTTGGGTTGTGTTTGTGATTGGAGTGATCTTCCATGCCGCGATTGCAATCTTCGCCATTGGTACGGTCCGTCTGCGCGAAGCCACCGGCGAGGTCCTGCCTCAGCATCAGTTCGCGCTGCGTCCGATCATCACAATGAAGCGATGGACCCGGGCAGCAACCGGCACCGGACGCACAACCCTCCGGGCAAAGCGAGCACGCCAGCGGGTGCGGAGCGGGACCATGACCGGCGAGTTCAAGAAAATCGATATCTCGGAAACTCCTGATGGGGGTTCTAAAAGGATCGACATTAGCGAAAATTCCGATACAGAAATTCCATCAGAGACACTGACCAGAGGCTGAGGGGCGGGGTTACCACACAGGGTTAGGATTTAGGGTCGTCGTCGAAAACACGGCGAACTGGAATTCGCGTGGGTCGACCCCATCTCTTTGCCGAGGGCTTGATTTAAATGCCCTGTCCGCGCCCAACCACCGATCCTATCTTTATGCTTGAACTCAACGGCCAAAGACTATCCCTCCAACAAGTCGCTGAAGTTGCCAAGGGCCGTGAACATGTTTCGCTCTCGGCGGAAGCGCGTTCGCGCGCGGAGGCATCGCGTCGCGTAGTTGAGGAGATCATAGCTGAGGGGCGCACGGTTTACGGTGTGAATACTGGGTTCGGAAAACTCTCCGACGTTCGGATAGAACCTTCTGCGTTACGCGCGCTGCAACTCAACTTGGTACGTAGCCATTCCTGTGGCCTTGGTTCGCCGTTGTCTGAGACGGAGTCGCGCGCGATCTTACTGCTGCGCGCGAATGTGCTTGCCTGTGGTTATAGCGGAGCTCGACCGCTTCTGATCGATGTGTTGTTAGCCATGCTCGAGAGAGGCGTTACGCCCGTCATCCCCGAAAAGGGCTCGGTAGGGGCAAGCGGAGATCTGGCTCCGCTCTCTCATCTCGCGTTGACGGTGATTGGAGAGGGCGAAGCTTTCTACGAGGGCGAGCGCTTACCGGGAGCTGAGGCTCTGCGACGCGCCGGTCTCCAGCCGTTGGAGCTGCAGGTAAAGGAAGGCCTGGCGCTATTGAACGGTACGCAGGCGATGGCGGGAGTCGGAGGGCTCGCCTTGCATCGTGCTGAAAGACTCGTGCGGGTTGCTGATGTTGCCGGCGCAATGACACTCGAAGCTCTGCGGGGGACACCCGTAGCCTTTGATGAACGGATTCATCAAGCACGACCACACTCAGGGCAGAGCGAAGTTGCTTCTCACTTGCGTGAGTTATTGCGCGAGAGTGAGATTCGAAAGTCACATCTCGAAAATGATCCGCGAGTCCAGGATGCTTACAGTTTACGTTGCATGCCGCAAGTGCATGGGGCGGTGCGGGGGGCCCTCAGTCATGCCCGTGAGATCGTTGAAACTGAAACCGGGAGCGCCACAGACAATCCACTTGTGTTCGCCGAGACGGGAGAGGTCTTATCCGGCGGTAATTTTCATGGAGCGCCTTTGGCCCTGGCTTTCGATTATGGCGCAATCGCGCTAACTGACTTGATGAGCATTAGTGAGCGGCGAATAGATCGGCTCGTAAATCCAGATGCCAACGAAGACTTACCGCCTTTCTTAACGGCTAACCCCGGCACCGCTTGCGGCTTCATGATGCTCCAGGTGACTGCGGTCGCACTCTTGTGCGAGGCGAGAGTGCTCGCGCATCCAGCAAGTGTCGACAATGTCCCCACCGATGGGGGCAAGGAAGATCACGTTTCAATGGGCATGACAGCCGCCACTAAGCTGCGTTCGATCGTAGAGAATGCAGAGTTGCTCACGGCAATTGAGTTAATTACCGCGGCGGAGGCACTTGAATACCGCGCTCCTCTGATTCCGGGACGAGGAGTCAAACAAGCGCAGGAAATAGTGCGCGCGCACGTCCCCCGTCTGGTAGAGGATCGTTCGATGTCTAACGATATTCAGAAAATGGTGTTGGCGCTCGGTAACGGCGAGTTTGATTCTCTCTCGTAGACCCTAAACTGCTTTTCTCTGTGGCACAGTTGCTGAAATACGTGAGTGCTGTTGCCGTCTCAGGGGGTCTGCGGTTAACTTTTGAGTATCCCCGTAATCTTTAGCTTGTTAATGTTTTGTTCTTTAACCTGAAGGAGAAACAAGATGGCAGACATTTTTGATGATCGTAGGAAGGGATTGGAAGAGGAGTATTTCCATCGTCAGAACAAAGAGGCGATTGAGAAGCTGCGAGCAAAGATGGCGGTCTCGGAGCAGGCCAAAGCAGCTGGCACCTCTTCAATGAAGTGCCCAAGATGCGATGGCAAACTGGAGGAAACCAAGTTTGAAGAAGTGTCGATTGATACTTGCGATAAGTGTGGAGGTGTCTGGCTCGATTCGGGTGAGTTGGAGCAGTTGACCAAACGCGAGAGCGGTGGTTGGTTCAGTAGACTTCGCAACAGCTGAAACCCGGAAGAGGACCATGCCTTCGATTGAAGTGCGATCTATGCCTTCAAAAACAATCAGAGCCCCACGCGGCGCCAAGCTTAGTTGCAAAGGCTGGCATCAGGAAGCGGCCTTGCGCTGCCTGATGAACAACCTCGACCCGGACGTTGCCGAGCGACCAGATGAACTAATTGTCTATGGCGGGACGGGAAAGGCTGCCCGCAATTGGCCCGCATTCGAAGCGATCGTCCGAGAGCTACAGCAGTTGGAAAATGATGAAACACTGCTGGTGCAATCGGGAAAGCCTGTCGGGGTCTTCCGCACTCACGAATACGCGCCGCGGGTTCTGATCGCCAACTCCAATCTCGTCGGTGCCTGGGCTAACTGGGAACACTTTCACGAGCTCGAGCGCAAGGGGTTAATGATGTATGGCCAGATGACTGCCGGTAGCTGGATCTACATCGGTACTCAGGGAATCGTGCAGGGCACGTTTGAGACCTTTGCCGCGATGGCCGATAGAGACTTCGGAGGCAATCTGGCAGGCAGATTCATCGTGTCCGGTGGTATGGGCGGGATGGGTGGGGCCCAGCCGCTGGCCGCAACGCTAAACGGCGCGGTATTTCTCGGAATCGATGTTGACCCCGCCCGCATCGAGCGCCGCGTGCGTACCGGCTACTGCGATCGCATCGCGATGGACCTGAACGAAGCGCTCGACATCTGCAACGAAGCGCGTGAGCAGAAGCGGGCAGTCTCAGTTGGGCTCGTTGGCAACTGCGCTGAGGTTCTTCCTGAAATAGTTCGCAGAGGGATCAGCGTCGATGCAGTTACTGATCAGACCAGTGCACACGATCCATTGAATGGCTATGTGCCGGCTGGTGTAACACCTGAAGAAGCCGCTGAACTTCGTCGTCAGGACGCGGGGGCTTATGTAGAACGATCTATGCAGTCGATGG
Source organism: Pyrinomonadaceae bacterium (assembly GCA_051002255.1). Lineage (GTDB taxonomy): Bacteria > Acidobacteriota > Blastocatellia > Pyrinomonadales > Pyrinomonadaceae > PSRF01. The sequence goes on along the minus strand of JBPCMM010000220.1, from coordinate 10,543 downwards.
CCCGGCACGTGGAAGCGATGCTGGCCCTGAAACGAGCCGGCGCAGTCGTTTTCGACTACGGCAATAACATTCGCAAGCAGGCGTTTGATGCCGGGTGTAAAGATGCCTTTGAAATCCCCGGGTTTGTGCCCGAGTACATTCGCCCGCTTTTTTGTGAAGGCAAAGGCCCGTTTCGCTGGGTGGCGCTCTCAGGCGACAAGAGCGACATCCAAAAAACGGACGATCTCGCAATGGAACTCTTTCCCGAGGATGCCACGCTGAATCGCTGGCTGCGCCTTGCGCGCGATCGAGTTCAGTTTCAGGGATTGCCCGCGCGCATCTGCTGGCTCGGTTACGGCGAACGAGCAGAGATGGGCGATGCTATCAATGAGATGGTCAGGCGCGGCGACTTGAAGGCGCCCATCGCCATCGGCCGCGATCACCTCGACACCGGTTCAGTTGCTTCACCGTTTCGCGAAACGGAGGGAATGAGAGATGGGTCGGACGCGGTAGCGGACTGGCCGATTCTCAATGCCTTACTAAACACGGCGAGCGGCGCGAGTTGGGTTTCTTTTCATCATGGAGGTGGCGTTGGCATTGGTTATTCACTGCACGCGGGGCAGGTGTCAGTCGCCGATGGCACCGACGAAGCTGCAAGGCGACTTAATCGCGTGCTCACAAACGATCCTGGTCTCGGCGTCGCTCGGCACGTGGATGCAGGCTACCACCAGGCTGGAGTTACCGCGCGTGACAAGGGAATTAAGATTCCGATGATGACCGATTAACTGCTGGCCGATTGCCGATTGTCAATTGCCGATTGCCAATTGGTGTTGGACACTTAAACCTCAACTTTATAGAGAAGTCACTCGACGGACCTTAGAACCAATCGGCAATTGGCAATTGGCAATTGGCAATTGGAAATGACTAAGATGATCAGCAACTTTCGCCTGACCCTGCTATTTTTCGTACTGCTACTCCCCATATCTGTCTCCGCCCAGCGAGATCCACCGGTTGCGCAGTTTGAGTTAAAAAGTGCGTTGCTGGGCAGGCCGATAAACTATCGTATTCTGTATCCAGTCGAGTATCACAGCGCCGGCAAGCAGGAGAAGCGCTTTCCCGTTCTTTACCTTCTTCACGGCCTCACTGGCCAGAGCTCAAATTGGATCGATCGGACCGGCATCGCTCTCTACACCACTCATTTTGATCTTTTCATTGTCATGGTTGAGGGTGGCAACGGTTGGTATACGGATAGCGCCACCGTCCCGACTGATAAATATGAGTCATACATTTTGCGGGAGCTCATCCCCGATGTCGAAAAACGCTTTCGTGTCAGCCAGGTACGTGGCGGACGCGCGGTGGCCGGTCTGTCAATGGGAGGTTACGGGGCATTTAAGTATGGCTTGAAGTATCCGGAGAAGTTTGCCCTCGTGGCGTCCATGAGCGGCGCTTTAGACGTGGCATCGTGGACGGAAAAAGAGTTAACGGCTCCCGGGGCAATTAGGGATTCCGTGATGCAAACGTTTGGTCCGGCGAATGCTCCAACACGTGCTGCCAACGATATCTTAAAACTAGTGCGAGAGGTTCCCGCCGAACGGCTGGCGTCGCTTCCCTACTTCTATCTCGACTGCGGCACTGAGGATTTCCTGTTTAAGAATAGTCGCGATTTCGCTGGTTTGTTGGTTGAGCGCAAGATTCCGCATGAGTATCGCCAGTTACCCGGCAGTCACAATTGGCAGTACTGGGATCGGCAGATAAAAGAGATTCTCAAACTCACGGCGCAACGTCTTGCGCCACCGAAATAACCGACAATCACCGGAGACTCCTGGTTGCTCAGCTTCGCAATTCAAACAGCTCGCGACGCCGGCGGCGTTCTCATTGATCGACTCGGGCGCGCGCAAGTCTCAAACAAAGGCACTATCGATCTAGTTACGGAGGCCGATATTGCTGCGGAGAAGTTGATAATCGACCGCATCAGGTCGCACTATCCCCGCCATGCGATCCTCGCGGAGGAGTCGGGCGCCTCGGAGGGTATACCATCAATCCCAGGCGAGAGTGAGTGGAAATGGCTCATCGATCCGCTCGACGGCACGACTAACTATGCTCACGGCTACCCCTGCTTTTGTGTATCTATCGGCGTCGAGCGGCGTGGGAGAATCGAAATCGGGGTAGTGTATGACCCCATGCGGGATGAAATGTTCGCCGCGGAGCGTGGGCAGGGTGCGACTTTGAACGAGCGCCACATGCGCGTATCCAAAGTCGAAGATCTTAACCGCGCTATGCTCTGCACTGGTTTTCCTTACAATGTGCGCGAACGCCCGGACTTCGCTCGCGACTTCACCAACTTCACGATGCTGGCCCAGGCCGTGCGCCGCGACGGCTCGGCGGCAATCGACCTGGCATACGTCGCTTGCGGTCGTTTCGATGGTTTTTGGGAAGACGGCTTGAACCCATGGGATGTCGCTGCCGGGATTCTGCTAATCGAAGAGGCCGGAGGACGTGTCACAGACTACCAGAATGCACCTCTGGATATCTACACACCAAAAGTTCTTGCCAGCAACGGCCTTGTTCATGAAGCGATGATGAGCGTCTTGCGTGTCAGTTGATGAAAGTACGAGCAACAGAAAGAAATCTGCCACAGATGAACACGGATAAATACGGATATGAACTGGAGTAAGATGAAGCTATCACCGCCTGCGCACTCAGATGCATTTCTGTCAGTTCTTTCTGATCCGTGTTTATCCATGTTCATTGTGGGCTGGGCTCGTTTCTGTAACTAGAGAGCGGAGCGAATGATCGCGGCCAGTTGCTCACTCTCGCGCCGGGCGCACGCACGAGCATCTTCCTCAGGCTGCTGCTGCGGGTGAAAAAGGGGATGGTAGATTATTTCGATTTTTCCCAGCCCGGGGATCAGTCTTCCTCGTGGCCAAACGCGGTGAGCGCCGCGAATTGTGACCGGAAGAATCGGGACTCTGGCTTCTAAGGCAATCCGAGCCGCGCCCGCTTTGAACCTTACCATTGAACCTTCTGGCTGACCCCTTCCACCTTCTGGAAAGATCATGAGTGCTCCGCCCTCTCGTAGCCATTGGTGCGATCGGCGAATAGCCGTGGGATCACTGCCTTCAACTTGCAACGGCCAGGCTCCCAGGACCCTCATCACTTTACCTACAAAGGGCCAGTTCAGGACCTCGTTCCAGGCCAGGAAACGTATTGGCCGCCTTATGGGAACTGAGATCGCAAAAGGGTCGAGATACGACTGGTGATTGGAAGCGATTATCAACCCGCCGTTTGTGGGAATGTTTTCAATGCCGCTGAGTTTGAGGTCCCAGAAAGTGTGACCGATGAGCCTAAACGTGGGGCGCATCGAATTGATGGCCCATTGCGGCAGGACGAATTCACCGGGCTTCCATCGCCCTGTAGATTTTTCGCGCGAAATTGTCACTGAATCGTTCAAAGGATTTCTGACGACTGGATCGAAGGCGCTACGGGCATCAATTGATTGGTCTTACAATGGCGTGCCACTCGTCCGGAACGTCTTTGTCGCTCAGGTTGTCGTCATTCCAACGCTTGCAGAGCGCGCATTCAAAGCCGCGATAGTCGCGGGCTTCCTGCTTAGTCAATCCTACCAGTGTTCTGGCATTGCAATCAGGAAAGAAACAACGCCGGTCAATCTCAACCAAAAGGATCTCGCGTGGGATAAACATTAGAGCGGCCATTCGCGATCAATAAACTCCAAATGAATTCTTCCAACCCCGTCGGCCCCCTTAACACACGAGCGCACCGCTGCAAAGAGAGTCAGGTTATATTGTTGACTGGTTAGTCGAACGAAGCGACCCTTCGAGATATCCAGACTTGTGAATAGCATCGCGCCTCGCATGCTGATGTTCTCAGTTACCGTGTTCTCGGCTTGAGCTACTACGCTATTTTCGTCCAGGGTTTCAAGCAGGATGTCCACGGCCATGTTGTGACGCGTGTACTCTCGATGGTCGGGTGAGGGAAAGGCCCCGAGCAACTGATCAGGGTCTTCGGCGGCCATTGTCTCCGTTGACGAGCTCGCAATATCGTATCGCTTCGACGGATCCTCTTCATAACTTTTCGGGGGCCGTTTTCCTACGAACGCCACGCCGACATTAAACATCGGGCCTTTTTCACCTTTAGCCGGCAGCGGCAACACATAACGCACAAGCGCCCAAACTTTATACTGTTCCTCGACGTGATCGAACACCCGCAACTGACGTGGCATAGGAATCGTCATGTGGAGCAAGCGGCCCGTCTCGCATGGGTGCTTCAGCGCAAATCCGGCTCCGAAGGGCGTGACGTTGATGAGACGAGTGATCTCCACCCACTCAAAGTCAGGCGTTTCGCGACAGTGCACACGTACCGGAAGCTTGAGTTCTAATCGTTCGCGAATTCGTTTGTCGGGTTTTTTGTCACTCATCTTGCGTGGGATTGAGGACCTCGTTGGACTTCCGCCAAAAATCCACGGAAGATCACGTTTTCCCACCGGTTGGATTTCGAGGGTGAGCAACACCGAAGCTGTTGATTCCATTGGAGTTTATCCACGTCCACGGGGTTGCCAAATGAGCTTCTTCGGGCTACAATGACACGTACTTTAAGTCCACGTAATGCCTGCTCGGTGAGCATCCGGAAAGATTGAATCAAACGCCTAAAAGATGTTCTTAAACGGCTGCAATTTTGGTGAGTCGCTGCCTTTGCTTCGCCTGGCGTACGCGTACGACTCGTGCAACCGGCGGATTGTACTGGAAAGGTCAATGGGATGGAAACTTCTGAACGCAACCATATAAATATCGAAGATGAGATGCGGCGGTCTTACCTCGACTACGCCATGTCGGTGATCATCGGCCGTGCGCTGCCCGATGTACGCGATGGACTCAAGCCCGTGCACCGGCGCGTGCTTTGGGCGATGCACGAGTTAGGCAATACCTACAACAAGGCCTACAAGAAGAGCGCCCGCATCGTCGGTGATGTGATCGGTAAATACCATCCCCACGGCGATACCGCCGTTTACGACACCATCGTAAGGCTGGCGCAAGATTTCTCAATGCGCTATCAGCTGATTGACGGCCAGGGAAACTTTGGGTCCGTTGATGGCGATGCCGCGGCCGCAATGCGTTATACCGAAGTACGCATGTCGCGGATCGCCAATGAGATTCTGGCAGACATCGAAAAAGAGACTGTCGATTTTCAGCCCAACTACGACGAATCTCTGAGCGAGCCCAAAGTGGTGCCGACACGCATACCGAACCTGCTCATCAATGGGTCAGATGGTATCGCGGTAGGAATGGCAACAAAGATCCCGCCGCACAATTTGACGGAGATTGTTGAGGCCACGCTCGCGCTGCTCAAGGATCCGGACACTCCCATTCTCGAGCTTACTAAACTCGTTACTGGACCTGACTTTCCAACAGGTGGATTCATCTACGGGCGGGAAGAGATTAAGAAGTCGTACCTCGAAGGACGGGGAATATTGCAATTGCGCGCCCGGGCGGGCATCGATCGCATCGGTCGCGGAGCACAGGAACGCGACGCAGTGGTGATCACGGAGATTCCATTCCAGGTCAATAAAGCACGTCTGATCGAGCGTATTGCCGAATTGAGCAATGAAAAGAAACTGGAGGGAATTTCTGACCTTCGCGATGAATCAGATCGCACCGGCATGCGCATTGTGGTCGAACTCAAACGCGACGCGGTGCCGCAAGTAGTTCTTAATAAACTCTATAAACTGACACCGATGCAGTCTTCCTTTGGCGTGATCAATCTCGCCATCGTTAATGGGCAGCCGCGGGTTCTCAATCTCAAGCAGATGCTTGAGTGTTTCGTTGAGTTTCGACGTGAGGTGGTGCGCCGGCGAACGGAGTATGAGCTCAAAAAGGCCAGGGCGCGCGCTCACATCCTAGAGGGGCTGACCAAAGCAATAGACGCTCTTGACTACATCGTCACGCTCATTCGCAATTCGCGCTCAGTCGACGAAGCTCGCCAGTGGCTAACCGGCGATACGAAGACGATGAGCGAGGTGAAGAATTGGAAAGGTGTTCCCTCTGACACTCCGCTAAAGACCTATCAAGGCAAATTGCAAAAGACGATGGAACGGCTCGGCTTTTCCGAGATCCAGGCCCAGGCGATCCTCGATCTCCAATTGCGCCGTCTATCCGCTCTTGAGCGACAGAAAATCATTGACGAGTACGAAGGAATCATCAAACAGATCGCGGAGTTTGAACATATCCTGGCCAATGAGTCGGCCTTACGCCGGGTGATCAGCAAAGAGCTCGAGGATGTGAAGAAAGAATTTGGCGACGCGCGCCGAACTGAGATTATTGATGAGGGCGCGGAGTTTTCTATTGAAGACTTGATTGCCGACGAGGACGTCGCCATTACCGTTACCAACAACGGATACATCAAGCGCACGCCAATCACCACTTATCAGCGCCAGGGTCGGGGTGGCAAAGGCAGGTTTGGGGCCTCCGCGAAGAACGACGACTTTGTCCAGCACCTGTTCATCGCCTCAACTCATGCCTACCTGATGGTTTTCACAGACGATGGCATGGTTTACAAGCTGAAGGTCCACGAGGTTCCCGATGCAGCGGCCTCAGCTCGAGGTAAAGCCGTCGTAAATCTGATTAGCATTCCATCGGACCGTAAACTGGCCGGCGTTGTGCCGGTGCGAGAGTTCTCCGCCGGACGGCATGTGTTGATGGTGACGCGCAAGGGTGTGATCAAGAAAACGTCGCTCGATAATTTTCAGAACATACGCACGAACGGGATCATCGCGATTAATGTTGATGAAGGCGATGAGTTGCTCGACGTAGTGTTAACTGACGGCACCAAGCGAATTTTTATTGCTACTCACAACGGTCAGGCTATTCGCTTTGATGAAAAGAAAGTTAGGCCCATGGGCCGGGCGACGCGCGGTGTGCGGGGCATCGATTTGCGTCCCGACGACTATGTCGTTTCAGTCTGCCCGGTCTCTGCCGACGATACTGAAAGAATGCTTTCCGTGTCTGAGCTGGGTTACGGCAAGCAGACTCCCATCACTACCTACCGGTTGCAGTCGCGGGGCGGCAAAGGCGTCATCAACATGAAGACGACTGAAAAGACAGGCAAGGTAGTGGCTGTCTTTCCGGTTGAGGACGACTCGGAGATCATGATTATTACTCAGCAGGCCAAGTTGATCCGCATCGAAGCCAACCAGATTCGCAAGACCGGACGCAGCGCACAGGGTGTGCGCCTGATCAAAACTGACGCCGGCGATATGGTTACCAGCGCCTCGCTGGTTGAGGCAGCAGCGGAAGAGGAGACTGAGGAGACGCCGGCGAGTTAGAGAGGGAGAGAGGAGCGAGAGGCAGTAGCACGAAGAAGCATTTTTCATTGGTCATTTTTCTGATCTCATTTTGGGGTGCTTCGTGTTACTGCGTGGATCGCTTGTTTTGGCTGAAAGATGAAGAACGATCCACGAAATCACACGAACGGACACGACGTACTAGGCCACAAATGGCGAATGAAAAATGAATACCAAATGACAAATGACAAATGGAAAATGTTTCCTCCTGTTCCTGCCTCCTAGCACTATCGCTCCTCGGTCCTTTGGTCGAGCGGTATGACCGCATCACCTTCCACCCAAACTTCACCGTCCTCAAAGACTTCTTTCTTCCAGATAGGCACGGTTCGCTTCAGTTCCCGGATAGCCCATTCGCAGACTTCGAATGCAGCGCGGCGGTGGGGTGCGCTGGCGGTTATTACGACGCTGGTTTCGCCGATTTCCAGTCGGCCAGTACGGTGAACAATCCCGATGTGCGCGATCTCAAAACGGTCGTGGGCCTCCCGTCCGAGCCGCTGCAATTCGCGCAAGGCCATTGAGGGATACGCTTCGTACATCAGATGCAGAGTTCTTTTACCTTTTGTCCATTCGCGCGCATAACCATCCAGCGTGACCGTTGCTCCGCATTCGGGCAGCACCACTCGGCGCGCAAGCGATCCGACATCGATTGACTCGGTGGTCAATTCAAAAAAATCGTGACTATTTGTACCTTCTAATGTGCTTTTCACCGTTGAGGCCGGTGAAACGGCAGCGGTCTTAGTTTTCGCGCCTTCTGGTCGTCGCTCCGTATCCCCCAGTATCCGCGGGTCCGCGTCGGGTGGGGAGCCGCCGCTGACCGATGGAAACACAGCCAACTCATCTCCGGCAAACACTTCTCGATCGGGACGCGCGTACTCTTCGTTAACTGCAAGGAGTAGGGAACGACCAAAGCGGCGTAGGGCAGGGAAGGCATCGAGCACTTGATCAAAGGCGGACGCGGCGTTTGTTGGGCTGCTCAGGGAGAACATTAGCTCAGCTTCGCCCACAGCGTCGCGGGCGGCTCCGAAGAAGAGTACACGCACCGTTATCCGAGTCATTTCGTTTCTATTCTCTTCCTTCACTGCAAGCTCGTGACTGATCCCTACGTCATTGATTTGGCGTCACTCGATTTCAATCTTGGTGCCGCCATGACCGTTCCCTTTGGCGAGTTCATGGATGCGGGCCCGCTCTTCATAACTCGTCACCGCCCGCGCAAGCATGTCACGCAGTCTTTGCAGACGCTCGGAAGTGAAGCGAACTTCTAACAGTTCCTGTTTCAAGTCAACATCAATCTCCATTGCCGCCGCCACCAGGAACGAAAGACGCTGCGGCTCAGTACCGGAAATATCGGGCAAACTCGCGCGCTCGTCGTTAATGATTCGCACGGCCCGGGCAATACGCGTAAAAGTCTCGGCAACATCCTGTGAGCTTTCGTTTAATTGCTCATCGGTCTCTTCCTCATCCTCGAAGAAGCCCACCTTCGCCACCAGGTACGGATCCCCACGTTGCACATAATCCTCAACCCGGTACCTGATCAGACCAATTGTCAGGATATTGGAGCGCCCATCAGGCAACGACTGTGTTTCCGTAACTTCTGCAACACAGCCTATGTGTCCAGCCGGGGGCAATTCAGTATCGGAAGCGCTGGAATCGAAGTAAGAAAGACCAAAAAAATTATTGCCTACCCGTATGTCGTCAAGCATCTTCCGATAGCGTAGCTCAAAGATGTGCAACGGCAGAGGCACACCCGGGAATAGTACAACTGGCAAAGGGAAGAGGGGCAATTCACGCACTCCCCTGACTCTTTTCATCACTTCACTCATGAGCAAAAGTCTGTCAGAACCGCGAGCGGTAGCGACCGGGTTGCATGCTCCCTGTTGAGGCCGGGTCGCTGCCGCTTCCCGTTCTGACAAGGATCACTAGAACCGACGCAAGATCCCGATCGCAGGAGCATTAGCTCACCGCCAAACGAACCACGAAAGCAAGACCTTACAGGATGATTCATTATCGCAGACGAATAGACATAAGTCAGTAGCAGCGTAAAGGAAGGGCGGCTTGCCCCCGCTCGAGCCAACGATGCGACTGCTTGGGTATTATCTCAGCAGGCATGTACTAGGAAGGGAAACGGTCTTCCAATTGAAGAACACTCAAGCCTGCCGGATTTGTTACCCATGCAGTTAACAAATAGCGAGGAATTCCCTCGAAACCGCTGTGCGAGCCTGCTTGCATGTGGCCCAGCTGAAACAGATCAGCGGGGACTATGTATACAGATGCCTACGGTAGGCGTGGAAGGTTAGGGGTCTGGCGGAAAGTCTTTTTCATCGATCTCATCGATGACCTTAAGTTCGGCGCCAAATTTCTGATAGCCGCGGAAGCGGATCTCATTCCGACTCTGCACCACTTGTCTCTGATTGACTGCGGTGATTAAGACCTCCGAGCGAGTGGGTAGCACAAACTTGTTCTCTCCAATGATCACCCAGTCGTAATCGATCAAAGTGGTGGCCGCGGTAATGGGAAAGCCAGCGGGGATCTCAGTAGCTATCTGTTCGAAGCGGAGAACACGATTGGTTCCTCGGTCGATCCAAATTCGGCCGCGCGAACCAACGTTTGCGGAGGAAGTTTTATCGGCTGTCAGCGTTAGACGTGAATAAGGCTTCTTTACCTCGTATTCATAGACAATTGTGCGTCGGGTCTGCAGGAGGTCTGTGTCAACCGGCTTAAAGCTCGTTCTTGCCTCTGGCTTGAAGAGGTCCGCCAAAGAAGAGATGTATTCGACTCCACTGGAGCTAGCTCCGCCTACATACTTGCTGTAATCCTTGCTTTCTTTTACTTCCTGACCCAGCGGCATACCATTAATCGTGAGAACTTTGTATTCTTCGCCGACGTTAGCACGATAGCTTACGGCAATGCTCAGGTTATCCAGGGAGATCCAGTTGTTGGTGTTTCCGTAAGCAGCAGTGCGCTTAATAAGTTGCTTTACAATGAAATCAGGCATCGCTTCTGCGGCCGCCAACGTCGCCACGCGAGTGAGTGCAAGCAGTTCGTTAGCTTCCGCCTCAGAGGGAAGAGCAGAGGCTGTCGGATTGGTGCGCCGCCGCTCGGCCTCTTCCAGCGTCCGACGCAGCAAGGCGTCGTTGCCGCTTTTGGTCGCTACCAGCGAGCGCAAACCAGAAGTCAGGGGGAAGCCAATGCCGCGGGTACGTATCTCTTCGA
>JBPCMM010000219.1:0-17034 GCA_051002255.1 Pyrinomonadaceae bacterium | reverse complement strand
GAGGCAGGAGCAGGAGGCAGGAGCAGACGGCAGGCTTGTTCTATATTTCAGACTCCGCGTTCATTCTGAGCGCCAGAACCCTCGGCTCGAGCGGCACTTCTTCCTCCTGCTCCTGCCTCCTGCCCCTGCCTCCTGTTCTTTCAGACTCCGCGTTCATCTTGAGCGACAGAACTCTTGGCTCGAGTGCCGCTTCCCGCTCCTGCCCTCTACTCCTGTCGTCTGCTCCTGCCGTCCTCCTCATGTAAGGCTTCTCGCAAAACTGGAAGAAAAGCCAGGCAAAGGCGATGGTTGCTGGTGTAACAATCAACAATGTGTTTAGCATCGGCGGCAGCCATTCGACCGTGAACCACCACGATTGCATAATCACCAGCTCATGTGTGAGATAAAGCGAGTAGGAAAAAACCCCCAGCGAGGCGAAGCCCGTGACCAGGCGTGGCCGCCGCAAAGTAGTAAGCCACGGTTTCTCAGCCTGCACGGCCCGATTCACCAGGATGAAAAACCCGAAGCCCCACGCCGGATGCATTAACAGCCAGGCAGAGTCGTGAACGAAAGTGTCCTTCTGTATCAGAGGCAGGATGACCGAGATCGCTGACGCTGCCACAACTGCCACGCTCCCCAGCCACACATTCCGACACCATTTCGGTAGCTGAACCAAACCAAATGCTGCCTCAACGGCTATGGCCCCGAGCGCCCACGTGAGCCAATGCGAGGCGGCAGCTTCGGGAACGGGAACGCCGGCGCCTGTTGCCAGCCACACATAGTGGCAGAAGAAAAACCAGCCCACGCGCGCGAGTCCGCAAATAATTAGGGTTGGTCCCCAGCCCCAACGGTTACGCAGATAGAGCAGCAGAAAATAAGCCAGGTAGAGTTGTTCCTCGACCGCCAGGGTCCAGAAAACTCCGTTGATGCTATAACAGGTCTGTGGATCTAGGTTGTGAAGCATCAGGACATGCATTACTACGTCGTAGACAAAAAAGTGAGTGACGTCGATGCCGGTCGTGAGCGCCGTCATGCCCAAGAATAGTGCCAAGGCAAACAAATACGGAGGTAGAGACGTCGCAGGCGTCGCCTCCAGAATTCACCGAACTTGATTTGCTGTGGTTGGCCGGCGGCGCGGGCCTTGGCCCACTGCAAATGAATGCAAAAGCCGGAGATGACAAAGAAGAGGAAAACACCAACGTACCCAAATGAACTGACAAACTGGCCCAGCTTCACGGGGTACTGGAACAAATTGTTGGGGACTGCATTGCCCGTTTGGGCTACGGCGTGGTACAGCACCACCCCCAGCGCGGCAATACCCCGCAGAGCATCAATGCTGGTCAGACGGCCGCCAGGCAGAGCTTCGGTCTTAATTGCTTTCAACGGATGTTTGAGTGGGATCTTGCAAATTCTCAGAGCCGAATAGTTCAAAAATAAAGTGGCCCGCGCAGGCCACTCTATCAGTTTCGGAAAACCACTTGGGCATGCAGCATCAGTTGAAAGTTCTCAGGCTGAAACCAGAGAGGTAACGTCAATATTGTACTTTCTTATTTTACTGTAAAGCCGCGGGCGATAAATTCCCAGCAGATTCGCCGCCGCCTGCTTGTTGCCGCCGGTGCGTTGCAGGGTTCTTTCGATTACCAGCCGCTCAATGTCTTCCAGCGTCATGTTGGGCGGGACGTCCCATCCCGGGCCTGCCGAAGCCGATTCCGGTAGCGAGCCATTATCGAATGGCAAGTCCACCGGTTCAATCCGATTCCCTTTGGCTAGCAACACTGCGCGCTCAATGACGTTTTGCAACTCACGCACATTGCCGGGCCAGAGATGACCAAAAAGTCGCTGGTAAGCGGCCTGTGAGACCCCGCCAATGGTGCTCTCATACTTTTGAGCGTACATGTGCAGAAAGTGTTCTGTCAGCAGTTGAATATCTTCGTTACGGTCGCGCAAAGGCGGAACGTGAATGGTAATTGTAGAGATGCGATAAAAGAGATCGTCGCGCAGCAGGCCATCACGTATTGCGTCAGCAGGCGGCCGGTTGGTTGAGGAAATAAGCCGAAAATCGACGGCGTACGTCTTTTCGGAACCGATCTTCCGATAGCTTCTCTCTTGCAACACCCGCAGCAGCTTGGGCTGGAGTTCAACCGGCATCTCTGCGATTTCGTCGAGCATTAAGGATCCGCCAGCAGCGTGCTGGACCAGCCCTTCCTTATCGGCGTGAGCGCCTGTGAAAGCGCCTTTGGTATGGCCGAAGAGTTCCGATTCGATTAGTTCCTTCGGCAGCGCCGCGCAATTGACTTTGATGAACGCTTTCTTGGAGCGCAGTGAGTTGTAATGGATTGCGTTGGCTATTAATTCCTTGCCTGTTCCTGACTCGCCGACGATGAGAACGTTCGCGTCTGATTTGGCGACCGATTCGATGGTCTCGTATATCGCTTGCATCGGCTTAGCGGATCCGATGATGTTGAAATACTCCGAGCGGGTGGAGAGCTGACGGCGCATGCTCGTCGTTTCGGCAACGAGCTCGCGACGTTCGAGCGCCTTATCAACAAGTGGCTGAATTTCTTCAAAGTCGAAAGGCTTTTCCACAAAGTAGAACGCGCCGGCCTTGGTGGCTTCCACTGCGCGCGCAACGGATCCGTAACCGGTAACGACGATCACTTCAGTTGTCGGCCGTGCGTCTTTCATGTGACGCATAACCTCCAGACCATCCATGTCCGGGAGCTGCAGATCGCAGATGGCAAGGTGATGCCCACCCTGGTCGAAGAGCTCGATGGCTTCGGCGCCTGTGGCTGCGGTGTCGACTGAAAAGCCTTCCTCCATAAGGTTCTGTTTGAGAGAATCTGCCATCATGGGTTCGTCATCGACAACCAGAATCCGCACGTTTTTGTTCTCCACCCTTTTATTCTCCTTGAAAGTAGCTGTGGCCGTTGTGCTCATGTCTCGAAGTCCGGAGCGGGCTCAAATAAATTTCTTCACGACGTAAGCGGAAGACGAACGCTCAGGGTCTCTTTGCGGTGCTCTGCTGAGCCACCGTGAGCCTCGATGACCTTAGCGGCAAAGGACATTCGGATCTCATCGCTGCCGGCGAATGATCGGAACGGATCGTGATCCAAGTTATCTACCTCATGCCATTCAATGACTGCGGTGTCTTTGTCGCTTTTCTCTCGGCGCAAGCTGACCCTTAGCGTCCGGTTTTGACTATCGCCACGCATTTTCATGGCGCCCATGGAGATTGCCTTGAGCGCATCAGCCAAAATCGTTGGATCAAACTCACCTGCCAGGGGAAGTGGCTCGGCGTCGATGATGACGGCTCCAGTCAAAGGACCGGTCGCGCGCGACGGCTGCGAGAAAGCTCCGGCAACCGTTCGCATTATCTTCTGCACATCAACGCCGACCTGTTTCCGCAGCTCAATGGGTCGGCCATACTGCACCAACGTCGACAGATCGCCAGCCGCGCGATCCAATCCGGCGATGAGTTTGTTGATAGTTTCCATCTCATCTTCCGGCCTGGCACTCTTCTCCAAGCGCTTGCGCAGAAACGTGGCATACAGTTTGAGACCATTTAGCTGGTTTTTGAGATCGTGAACGATCTGGACCGACGCTCGCCCTAAGGTTTGAAGAGAGTTGCTATCCTGTGGCTTCAACAATAATGGCTTCATCGATAGGTGTCAGTAGCTTTCCAGCCCTCGCGCCTATAGTTAGGAAAGGCATTCCGGGGAAAGTCCGGTGTATGAATTGTACCCGAAACGCCGGATTCGATCTGTCGTATTTCGATGCGGCATCTTAGCAAAAACCCCGTGCGTATTCTAGTGATACAGTGAAGTCAACAACTTAGGGGTGATCCGGACTTGATTGTGGAAATGAAATCCCGCGGAGGCACGGGCGTGCAGCTAATGACCCAGAGGGAAAATGAGATTAGCGTGTTGCTCGTCGAGGACACTCAGGATAATCGCATGATGATGCGACGGCTCCTTGAACTGAGTGGTTACCGAGTCTCAGAGGCGGTTAACGGCGTAGAAGCCGTAAAAGCGGCAGAACGGGAGATGCCGAACATTATTCTCATGGACTTAAGCCTGCCTATTGTTGATGGATTGGCGGCGACCCGGCGAATTCGCCAATTGCCGGATTTGGCCGAGGTTCCCATCATCGCCGTTTCAGCTCACGATACGGCTGACTTTCATGCCGAGGCGCTAGCTGCCGGCTGCGATGCGTACATAACAAAGCCGATAGATTATACGGAACTTGAAGATCTGATTACTGACCTTACCCGCCAAACAGCCGAGATAGAAGTTCCCATTCAGGACCACAAGGGGAAATGATTGTAGGGGCGTCCGTCCCTGGGCGCCCTCACTGGAGGTGGCACCCGGCGCCCACGGAGGGACGCGCCGACGGTTTTGCAAAACCGGTTCTTCGATTCTACAATTCGGCCCACAAGCATGTCCGCCACAGAAAAAAGTTTAGACAGCTCGGACGAGTCGCGGCGAAAACTGATTATCGTCGTCGCCATTATTGCTGCTTTGGTCATTGCTGTCTTTTTTTATTTCCTGATGCGTGCCAGCACCACTGGCGGAAATGTCGATCCCGTCCTGGAAGGGGCCATTCGCGCGGGCTCGCCTGAGTGGGAGCAGGGCCATTCCAAGATCGTCCTTGACGCACCCGAAGCCGACGAGGCGAAACGAGCATTGGGCGACATCGTGATGAATCTGCAAACGACTGCTCGCAACTTCACTGGACGTACACTCAGCGGCATCGAAATCCGGGCGGCCGTTGTCGATCATCAGGGTAAGGCGGTGAAGGAACGAACGGTGGTAGTGGTTCCTACCCCCCGGCAACCTGAACTGGGAATAAACCGCACAATGGTAGTCGCGGTGCGGCTCGACGGTATGAAGGATTCCGACGACCGTGCGAACATCAGGATGGAAGTTACGGGATTTAAGTTCAAGCAGTAAACACCCCCTTACTGACAATTATTATTGTCATCTGACAAACATTTCGTCGCAAAAGGAAGAACAGCGGGCTGACGGTCAGAGTCATCGGCCGCGATGCTGTGTTTTCGCTCTACAGCGGAGCGGCTTATTCCGGAAAAAATTGCCGACGAAGGCTTCCCAGGGGCGATGAGGATAATCAGTATTCTCTAATTCTAAATTCGAACTACAAAGTGGCAAAATTACAGGCTGGAGATCCGTAAGGCAAAAGGACAAAATATGAAAAGGGAAATATTTCAAACTAAAACATTGGGGGTTCTAGGATTTCTGTTCGCTCTGAGCATTCCAGCAGGAGCGCAGTGGAAAGACAATATGGGCGGCAATTGGAATAATCCAACAAGCGCGTCAATCGGTAATATCATAAACGATCGGCTTTGGAACCGGATGCGCGCGAAAGCCCGGACCCGGCGAAAGAGCGGGAGCGTGTCTTCGGCCAGTTCTCGTGTGCCGGAAACTCGAGTTGCCGATCTCGAGACGCCAAAAAAGTCGGCCGCCCAAATCGCGGCGGCAACGCGCTTTCGTTCTACCGGAACTCAGCTAACCACCCGCGAGCTCGCCAATGCCTCTGGCGATACACCTGAAGAAAAAGAGCAAATGTTCAAACTCATGGGAACAGTCTTGACGGCGTATGAAACAGAAGCACGAAAGATTGGTAGGCAGAACGACTTCGCCCTCGCGCTCGCTGTGGCTCTCGCCGTCAATAGTAGTGTTTACAACGGAAAGCCGGAACCGAACGAAGCACGGCTTCTCGAGATCGGCGATGCTATCGGTGAATTAATGGCCGAAGATAACGTTTTCGGAGGAATTACTGACAAACAGAAACAAGAGATGTATGAGAGCATGGTGATTTTCACCATGTTGGTCCAGGCTGGAGCAAACGAGGCGAAACAAAACGGAGACGCGGCAAGTGCCGAAACATATCGCCAGCTGGCCGGAAAAGTTTTGACATCCATAAGCGGAATGCCGCCCGAAAAAATCCAGCTCGACACCGAGGCTGCCGCAACGGCCGCAGACAACCCGCCCCCGCAGCGTGAAGAATCATTACCGCAGGCCCCGGCCGCTCACAATGCAGCAATGCACGCAGCCGCACTGGTTAAAGAATTTGAGAGCAATGAGGTCCGCGCTAATCAGGCATACGGCGGAAAGCGTGTGCGCATTTTCGGAACGGTCAATTCGATCGAGATCGACAACGACGGAAAGATCGTTTTGACTTTCAAGTCCTCGATCTCGAGCTACGGCCATGCGCGCTGTTATTTCACCAAATCACAAAGCTCCCGCGTGGCCGCGATAAGTGCGAATGAGGAAGCTACAGTTGAAGGAACCGTCCGCGGACTCGGCGGCGGCTGGGACGGTGCAAAAGCATTTGTCGTATTGGAAAACTGCATAGTTCCTTAAAACGCGTAGTGCCTGCGACCCGGCATGTGAGAGCTAGATGCGCGCACTCCACAAGTTGAGTCGAGCCACCTGATTAGTCATCGAGAAACAGTTCTTCCAGGGACTGCCTGACGGGTTGAACCGACACCAGTTTGCCCCCGGTCCTCCTCAAAGCCGTAATCACTTCATCTACATCCTTTTCGTCTGGAACTTCGATCCGCAACCCGCTCGCTGTGGATGTTAGTTGATAATGATCGCCTTCCGGCAGGTGGAACCTCAAAGTGTCCGCATCACTGCCGGTTGCCACAATCTCCACGCGATTGCGATCACCGGCGCGCTGACGAAGTTCGTCAAGGTTTCCCACATGCGTAAGTCGGCCGCGCTTCAAAATCGCAACTCGATCGCAGAGGACCTCGATATCCGAAAGGATGTGCGAACACATAAAGACGGTCTTGCCTTCTTGGCGCAGCCCGGTGATTAGATCGCGGACTTGGCGGCGGCCGACAGGATCGAGTCCGCTCATTGGTTCGTCAAGAAAAACCACTTCCGGATCGTTGATCAGAGCCTGGGCCAGCCCGACGCGCTGCAACATCCCTTTGGAAAACTTTCTCAGCTGGATGTCCCACCGCTTATCGTCCAGGCCCACCCGGCTCAAGAGCTCTGCAGCGCGTTTGCTGCGCTTAGTCTGTCCATAGCCGAAGAGTTCACCGCAATACTCCAGGAACTCGCGGGCGGTGAGGTAATCGTAGAAGTAAGGATTCTCGGGCAGGTAACCAATCTGACTGTGCATCGAGATGTCGGCAATGTCGCGGCCCAGAATTCGTGCAGTGCCGCCGGTCGGGAAGATCAGCCTCATCAAGAGTTTTAGAGTTGTCGTCTTACCGGCACCGTTAGCCCCGAGGAATCCAAAGATCTCGCCGTGGTTGACGGCGAGCGAAAGCCCATCCAACGCCCGCACGTTACGCTTGCGCAAGAAGCCGACTTCGTAATCCTTCGTTAGCTTGTGTAACTCAACTACGGTGGTCACGATTCGTCCTCACCAATAAGGCACTTCAGACTTCTCACCAAAACTAACGTCACATTTGTCGTGCCCGAGTCGATAGGGAATTCCCGTCGGATCCAGGGGAGAGCCGGACGAATCCACCGGCATTCTTAGGGCCCGTACAAGATGTTCCACATTTCGCCACGATTCGGGACATCGTCCGATTCGGGATTTGTATGCAGCCAACAACCGCCTTAGCGCATCTTGTTCATCCATAGCACGCAACTGCTGCAAATGCTTACGGGCCATCTTTATTATCTGATCGTCTGCCGCTTCTTCGTACAGTCGTTGGTAAATCTCGCGAGCCGTATTGCGGCTGCCCCCCTCGCTGGCCATTCGTGCCGACATTGCCCTCATCCATTCCGGCGCTCCAGGGAGTTTCGCTCCCTGCTCATACGCTTCCCGCGCGGTCTTGAAATCTTGCTGCTGCCAGTAGATAAAACCGAGATTGTGGTAGAGCCTCCACTCCGATGGATTTGCGGCGATGCCTTTCTTAACGATACGAATAGTCTCCTGGACGTCGATATCAGGCAGTACCACAGCCGCGTATTGATAGGGCTCCATGAACTGAGGATCAAGTGTCGTAGCCGCATCAAGAAGTGGGGCCAACAGTTTCAGATTGAGCTGACCCAGATGATCCAGTTGCACGTCCCCAGGAAAGTTGAGGATCTTGCCCCCGACGTACTGCAGCGATCGCATCCAGTACCAATCAGCAGCCAGACCGTTGAAGCCAAGGCTTAAACGCTTCACAGTGGCGGCGTTGAGATAGAGTTCCTCTTCCTCAATGCTCTGGTTTGCAGCCGGTCCGTGCGCGTCAATCCAGCGGGATAGGCCTACCACACTCGCCAATCCAACAAAAACCGTTAGCAATAGCGCGCCGTCGCGTCTTGTAAATTTGCCCTGTGTCATCACCACTGTTCCAACATTCGAGCGAGATGTTAATTCAAGGTTGTGTAACTTTGGAGCCCGCGGAGTGGGCGATAGCAGATTGGCGATCTTGTTCGTGCGCAATGTTTCATCAACGATGTCTCTCTTGCTAACGCTGCCACCCGCTTCGCGGGCTCCGAATCTGCTTTGCGGCTATCCTGGGCTAACGCCCCCGGGCTTTATGCTTTCGCCACGCTTCGCCGGCTTTAAATCCTAGGGCTCAATCATTTGAAATTTCGGCGGCTAAAAATCAGCGTCGCCACAGACAGAATTACGACAATGTAAATCAAGGAATAGAGAATTGCCGCCGCCAAATGTGCGACGTCCGGTACCTGCCCGTGAGCTGCAGGCGTTATGTAATTGAGGTTTGCCAGATTAGGCAGCAGGTAGTAAAGGCCGGCGAATAACCAGCGAGCACCGGTGCTACCCATCGATGTGGCCAGGCTTTTTAGATCCGCACTGAAGTGTCCGATGATAAAGATAAAGAACGTGAGCAAAGCTGACAGCGCCGGCGAAGAAAAGGAAGAGAAGAGAAGCGCTACACCGGTCAGAATCATCAGCTCTACGTAGAGGAGCAGTATCGTTGGCCAAATGCTAAGGGCCAGTGGATCCCAACCACGGCTCACATAGATCAGGGCTAAGGATACGCCCGTGCCCATCACCACGACATTGACCAGCAAGGTCAGGCAGAGCCCCAGGTATTTCCCAACAATGAATTCACCGCGCGCCACCGGTTTTGCAAAGATGGTATAAATAGTCCGGCGCTCGATCTCCTTGTAGACCAGGCCGACGCCCACGAAAATCGCGATAAAGACCCCAAACAACAACATCGCGCTAAGGCCGAGATCTACGATTATCTTTCGTTCCTGTCCACCCGAGAGTTCGCCGATGAAAATTGCGACTCCTGTGAGCAGCAATACGAAGAGCACGAGGTTGTACAGCACACGATCGCGTACCGCTTCGCGGAAAGCGTTGCGCGCAATGGCGACAATGCGCCCGACTATGCCGCGCTCGGTCGCTGCTAATCTATTTAGGATTTTCGTTGCCTGAGTCGTGTCCAACAGATGATCCGCCGTCTGTCTTCGGGGCTGCGTTGCGGTTGACTACTTTATCCCAGTCCCGGAAATTTCGGAACTACACGTTGACTGTCGGTTTACTGCCCGCCGAGCGGCTGCATTCCTCGCACGGCGGCGTGGTTGGCCGGAACTGTTAGAGTTGAGTCGCCCCTGAGCACACCGTCTTCGGTCATTGCGAATCGCCGAGTGCCGGTTTGGGAAATGCCGGACGTCGATGTCGGAACGGCCGTCGTGTAAAACTGTGCAGGGTTCGCTCCAATAGTGGGGGTTGCGGCGAAGTTGAAGCCACTCTTAGTGCCTGAGGCCAGCACGCTATCTGTCAGGAATTGGGCCTTCAGATCATCGAGAGTTCCGTAGTCTCGATCGCCATTTGTTGCCCGATAGGTGGCCTGGCAATTATGGATTGTGCGCAGAGAGGATTGCGCAGAAGCTTCATTAGCCGCGCGACGAGACGCGAGTAGATTGGGGATGGCGATGGCGGCCAGAATGCCGATAATCGCGACGACGATGAGGAGTTCAATTAAAGAGAAGCCCTCTTGGTCGTTTGATGTTTCAATCGCCTTCATTCCTAACTCCTTCGGCCAAGTGCTGTTTAACTGTTTTTGTGCCCGCTAGCTTCATCTGGTGATTCATACCAACCTGGGTAACCGCCCCATGTCTTCAGTTCGATTGCTGAGCGCGCATGCGCGCACGCCAGCCGGTATGCACCGCCGCAGGGAACCGTTGTTCATTCTCCTGCAGCACTTCGAATACCGCAGCCTCAGGGTAGAGCTCACCGGGCAGCGCGATGTTTACGTCCTGTTTAGCGGCAATGTAAGCCGCGTCGATATCATTGTCGATCAATTGCTGCCAGCCACGCGCCCCACGGGGGTCTAGCAAAAAGGCCCGGGAAAATACTTCCTTCGACTCGGTGCCTCGACCGTTGCGCGCCAGGGCAGCAGCATGACGAACGAGCAAGAACACGGAAGCGGGGTAGACGCGGACCGCAGTGGCCAGCGTTCGCTCGGCCAAGGTTAAGTCTCCTGCGGAGTCTGCCGCTCCGGCGAGGTAGGCATAACAGATTGAGCTGTTGAACCCATTCTCTACTGCATGACGTAAGTGGGGTACCGCCTCCGCCCCACGCCGATTGTTGTAGAGCCAAATGCCGTAACCAAAGTGGGTAGCCGGGCTGGCTGGATAAACTCGCAACGAGGACTGGTAGTAGGCCTCAGCCTTCGCCGGTTCAGGGCTAACTTGCGCCAATCCGTGTAGCACTGTCCCTGCGCCTTGTGTGCTCAGCACACTGGTGGTGAGCAACATGAGCGCACACAGGCCTAACGTCATGACCTGTCGGAGAGCACCGCCTGGATGAACGGGCGCTTTCGATTTATTTGGTGAGGAAGTTTGCGCGCCGGCGGCGATGCGCGTGAGGATGGCTGCACCGAAGAAGAAAACTAGACCGCCGCCAAAGTATCTGAATGAAGATCCACTGGCGCCTGAACTGACGGCAAAAGCCAGCATTGCGCCTCCGGCGCCGAGGGCTGGAAGGATCTGAGATCTCTGGTTCAATGCGCGCCACAAGGCTGCGACTAGCGAGAGGCTGAAAAGCACAAATAGCAGCAATCCAATGAAGCCTAGTTCCGTCATTAGTTGGAGGTATTCATTATGGGCATAAACGGTCAGCAAGTGTTCGTTCAGAGCAACCAGCGAGCTGTTTGGGTATCTTGCGGAAAACTGCGTTCGCGCAGTTGCATACGCAGCTTCGTAGTTGTTTCCTCCAACTCCCAGCAGCGGGTGAGCTCGCGCCATCTCCAGACCAACACCCCAGAAAAGAAAGCGTGCGCGCGCGCTGGCATCATCATTCAGATCCAGGGTGAAACGGCCTACCGTAGAGGGGGTAGCCGCGTTCGGCTCAGCGTTCGATAACGGCAGCGATTGGAAGAAAAGAATCAACCCGAGGGCGCCAACCATCAGGCCTAAACGGCCCCATGGGCGGCGACCCGTGGGCTTCGTGATAACTGAGCCAGCAATCAGGAGGCAGAATCCTGCAGTTGCGCCGACTAGCGGCGCGCGCTCCAGTGACTGAAGCGTTGCCAACCAAGCCATCATCGCTGAAGCGCCGAAGACAAGTGCACGGCCGCGACGATTAGCCTGTAGCGATAAAGCGGCAAACAAGATGGCTGCCATAGCCATTATTTCGCCGAACCCTCCGGAGCCTCGAAGTATTGGTTTCAGATCATTGCGCAGATTTCCATCGGTAAGGGGTGCACCAAACCAGGATTCGATGGCGCACGCTATAGCCAGCACCCAGATGACCGCGGCAAGCGCGACAAACGAAGCGCGCATCAGCTTGGGATTTCTGAGGATGGAATTCATAAGGAAGAAGAAAACTAAGTAAATGCTCCACTGCATACCGAGATGGATGGCTGCGTAAGTATTTGTCGCCCAGACGGCAGAAGAGAGAGTCCAACAAACGAAAACCCCGAACGTGAAAAGTACGGGAAGGGTGCCTCGATCGATACGAGTTATTTTTTCGTTCTGTCCCACCTTGATAAGAAGGCCTAAGGCGACGGTTAACAGAAGAGAGAGTCCTAACTCTTGTCGCCACGGCAGCCCGCCTATTGACGGCCTGGGAATTCCGGGGAAGTGGGGTGCCAGAAGCACCAAAGGCCACAGTGCTCCGATGATGAAGAGCGGGTACCGGTAGCAGAGGCGGGCGAGGCCGGCAACGAGGTCGCTTAGGGAATGCTTAGCTGATGCTCCGTCCGGCGTTCCCACGAGACTATCGGGATTTGACCGAACAAGCTTTTTGCGGAGAGTGTCCGTTATCGATCGCTGGAGTGTGAATTCGGACTGCATAACTTCTCGTCACTGCGTTGAGAAAAAACCTGCTTATAAAGTTCAAGCACAGCGCAGACCCTTGGGTACGGCGCTGTGCTTGAGGTTGAGGTTGAGGTTGAGTTGTGGAGTGAGATTAGTTGCCGATAGGCGAACCAGCAGTGGCCGTAGGAGGCGTGGAGCTGGTGGCGGTGATGGCATAAATAACGCCGGTTGCATCGGAACTGAACGTGCGGGTACCAGTGGCAGTTACGCCGCTGAAAGTCTGGGGCGCTGCGCCGGTGGTGTAGAACCAGGGACTTGCAGCCGTACCAGCACCGCTGGGGGTGGCCACGAAGCCGTAACCGCTCTTCACACCGGTCGCACTGCCGAGGACGGTGTCAACCAGGCCCTGGCCAGCGAGGACAGGTAGGGTGCCGTACTGCTGATTGCCGATAGTGGCAGCATAGGTTGCCTCGGCACCAGTTACTGTGCGCAGCGAAGCCTGTGCTGACCCTTCATTGGCAGCGCGCTTCGAAGCGAGAAGATTGGGGATGGCGATGGCGGCGATGATGCCGATAATCGCAACGACGATCAAAAGCTCAATTAGTGAGAAGCCCTGTTGGCGTTTCGTATTCATTTCTTTATTCGTGCTCCTTAGAGAAAGTGGTTAATGTTTCTCGCGCCAACGGCTTTCGTTACTAACGATCTGTAGCCGCGCAGAGCGCGAAGTGACGTAAGGCTCTTTAACAAGGGCCGTGCCACTGGGGGTTTCCGATGAATTGCGCAGAAAGCCGAGGAATTCGGGAGGTTTGAGCAACGGGAGCCAGCAATCCGACGGTTACTGACAAATTCCGGCAGGCGGCAAATGACGGTTTTCGGCAGGAGCAGGAGTCAGAAGTTAGATCAAAATTTTAGGAAGAACCGCTCGAAAGTTAAGGTCGAGCGATTATGGCCAGTAACTACCAACGCACAAGGGTTGTAGCTCAAGCTTCTGACTTCTGGTCGTGACTTCTGGCTTCTGCTCCTGCTGCTATTTCTCACCTGCAGCGCCGGCGGCGAATTCAGCTTCGTCCTCATCTCTGCGGCGAGGCTCCGGGTCAGACGCACGGCGCCGAGGAGTCGAGTCCGAACTGCGACGTTCGTCTCGCATTTGAGCCGTGAGGCCGCGGACTCCGTGCTTGTCCAGCAAATGTCGGAGCGAGCGGACGGAAAGTCGAAGTAGCTCAGCGGCGTTTGTTTGGTTGCCGCCGGACCTTTGGAGAGCCTCGAGAAGGTAAGTCTTTTCAAGTTGATCCAGATGCGCGGTGAGGTTGAAACCCTCATCCGGAAAATCGACGGAGCTGGCAATCCGGTTCGGATTGTAGCTATTAATCTTCTCCGGCAGTCTTTCCGGTTGGATCGAATCAGTTGTTTCCAGGGCGACGGCTCGCTCAATCGTGTGTTCGAGCTCGCGCACGTTGCCAGGCCAGGAATAGTTTTCCAATAACCGCATCGCTCTTTCGCTGATGGTAAGTGTGCGGCCCGACTGGGAGCAAAACCTGTTCGCGAAATGGTCAGCCAGCTCGGCCACGTCTTCCAGGCGTTCACGCAGAGCCGGCAGCTCGATTGGTATCACCGAGATCCGATAAAACAGATCCTCGCGAAATGTTCCGTCCTTAACCATGCTCGCGAGGTCGCGATTGGTGGCCGCAATAACGCGAGTATCTACGACCGTTTCTTCGGTAGCGCCCACCGGCCGTAGCCTTCGTTCCTGCAGGACGCGAAGAAGTTTGACCTGCATGGCCGGAGACATTTCTCCGATTTCATCAAGAAAGATGGTGCCGCTGTTTGCCGCCTCAAACAATCCCTTACGATTCGCGTTAGCTCCAGTGAATGAGCCTTTTACATAACCAAAAAGCTCCGACTCCAACAAGGTCTCAGTGAAAGCGCCACAGTTGATTGAGACGAAAGGCCGTTCAGCCCTGGGTCCCAAATCGTGGATAGCCCGGGCGACGAGCTCTTTCCCGGTGCCGGATTCTCCCGTGACCAACACTGTCGCCTGAACCTGAGCCACGGTTTCAATCATCTGATAGAGCGCCTGCATGCTTACAGATCCGCCAATGAGGTTCCCTAGCTGTCCGCGCTTTCGCTGACTCTGGATTAAAACCTTGTTCTGTTCGAGCAGCGCTTCCTTTTCTTTGACAAGCGAAATCTTTTCCAGTGCGCGGGCAACGATCTCCTTAAGCAGATCATTGTCGAAGGGTTTCTGGACAAAGTCGTATGCTCCGAGCAGGAAAGCCTCGCGCGCCGTCTCTACATTCGCGAAAGCCGTCATCATCACAACTTCCACACCAGGCAACAGTTCCCGAGCCGCACGCAAAAGCTCAATGCCACTCATGTCGGGCATCCTGACATCGGAAATAATCAAGTCTGCGGCTTCTTCGCGCAGCAACTCCATGGCTTTCCGACCACTCTCCGCAACTCTTACGTTGTGGCCCTCGCGCTGTAATAAGTGCGTCAAAAACTGACGCATGCCCAATTCGTCATCAACGATGAGTAGGTTCGACATAAGGACAGAATACAGGAGTCAGGAGTCAGGAGCTTGAGCTTCGACCTGGTGCGTCAGTAGTTACCGGTCACAATCGCTCGACTGTAACTTTCGAGCAGCTTACTGACCTCTTCGAGTTGCGACATCAACGGATCATTGTCGCCGTACCCAAGATCCTCTGCGAGTATGAGATAGTACCGGCATTCCTCCAGAGAACCTTACGAAATATTCATAAAGCGTGCCTTATCGCCCCTCGTCTTCTTCTTGAAGCCTTCAGCAACGTTTGCCGGCGTGGAAACTGCCGCCCTCCTAAATTGCGAAGTTAAACTATATATCTCTTCCTTCGGGAAGCGTGCTGTGTATCGATAAACCGCGAGTACAAACTGGTGCGCTTTCTGCCAGAGGATCAAATCCCGAAAGCTGGAAGTCTTTTCATTGTGAGGCCCTCCTTTAAGAGCTAATTTGTGAGGTTGATTTCCGCGCTCCTGGCTTCTGACTCCTGCCTTCGCCCCTTACGCTTGGTAACTCAATAGTAATCGTCGTCCCCTGGGTCTCACGGCTGCGCACATTAATTGTACCACCATGCTCGCGAATGATTTGATAAACAATTGAGAGTCCTAAACCCGTGCCGCCGGTAGTGGAAGAGAAAGGCTCAAACAGGTGCTCGACCTGCGCTGGCGACATTCCACGACCAGTATCGGAAAACGTGATCCGGAGCCGGTTTTTGGAGTTCCGCGATACTTGAGCGCGAAGGGTGCCGCCCTCAGGCATTGACTGCAGCGCGTTACGGGCGAGGTTCCAGAAGACCTGCTGCAATTGCTCTGAATCGGCATCAGCCATCAACGGACCATCAATCACTTCATCTTCCACTGACTGGCGTTCGTTTATCTCCGGACTATACCGAAGCAGAGTGAAGGTTTGATGTAAGAGCTCGCCAATATCAACCTTGGCATGACTGGCCGAACGTGGCCGGGCATAGTTTAGAAAGTCGCTAATTATTCTATTCAATCGATCCGATTCACGAAGAATGATTTCCATCAATTCCGCCTGTGATGGTTCGCTGTGCATCTCGTGGCGAAGCATTTGGATGGATCCGCGCATGGCCGCCAGCGGGTTTCTGATTTCGTGGGCGATTGACGCGGCCATGCGTCCGATCGCGGCCAGTTGATCCTGTCGCCTCGATGTTTCCTCGAGGGCGCGAATATGGGTGAGGTCCTGGAAAGTAATGACCATTCCGGTCGTCTCGCCGGATTCCGAAGACAACGGTGAAATACTGAAACCGAGTCGGAGCCGCATCCCTTCCGCCGTCAGGCAATCAGCTTCAAAGCGAGGGCTGGTAGCACGTATCTCCGAGGCGTGGATTGAATTAGTAATGTGGTCGGTCAGCTCGCCAAAGAAGACTGATGCCCCCTGGCCGCGAACAGCCTTTTCGTCGTAACCGGTGATTTCCTCAGCCGCGGCATTGAATGTGAAAATGCGACCATCGAGGTCCGTGGTGACTACGCCCGACCTGATCGACTGGACGATCCTTTCGTGAAGTGCGCGAAGATTCGCGAGAGACTGAGTGGCAGCCCTCAAACGCACCTCGGAGCCCGATTGTTGTTCCGCCAGACGCGCGGAGAGCAAGCCGACCACGAAGAAGGCTATATTGAAGAGGCCGACGGTTTGGATGGGTCGCGATAGCGAGCCCTCGATCACGTACTGCGTGCGGTGATCCCCTAGTCCGGTTAGGGCTGCCAGCGCGCAGCCCGTGAATGCAACGGCACAACCAACCGAGGTGATTACCGCCCCACGCGGCCCCAGAAACAAACTGGAGGTAGCAATGATGACAATATAGAGTGCGGTATATGGCGAGTGAATAACGTCTGAAGTCCAGACGAGCCAGGTGACCAGTAGGATGTCGACGGCAAACTGGAGTCGAGCCTGAAACAGCAGGGTTTTGGTAAAGCGGTGGGCCAGCGAATAGACAAGCGTGAGGAAGAGAACAACCAGGAGCATTGCCAGTGTCTGGCTCGAAGATTTTGGATCAGTGCTGTTTCGAGTCCAGATTGTGCTGACTAGCAGCAAGATCAATACGGCTCCGAGCCGGCCAAGAATCAGTCCCCAGAGCCTGCGCCCGAATGGGGAGCTTTGTTCGAGTTTCTCTTTCGATGCCGCCATACGAATTCAAGCCTATCACAGAGCGCGGCCTACTGTAATTTGCAGGTCAGCTGCGCAGCCCGCCGAAGCGGCGAGCCCATATGAAGCTAGAAACTCTGTGTCATGCGCCCTGAAAGTAGTCTACTATCTGAGACCTGTTGCAGGTCGAGAAGGCCGTCATTCCAT
>JBPCMM010000218.1:0-25821 GCA_051002255.1 Pyrinomonadaceae bacterium | reverse complement strand
TTAACGTAACCGTTCAAAGGTTGGGGTTAGCCAGTTTTTACTATTCACGATTCACGATTTACTATTCACGCGCGATGATTTCTGCTCAAACCGCAAGACGCGCAGTGTGGCGACCACTCTGGGAACTACCGGGGCGCTTCGAGTTGATTCTCTCACTAGCCCGCCGTGAACTCGTGGCGCGTTATCGTGGCTCGGTATTGGGAATAATCTGGGCACTACTCACACCGGTGGTAATGATCGCGATCTTTACATTCATATTCGCCGGCATCTTTGGGGCTCGTTTTGGTACGAATGGTTCGCCCTGGGATTACGCGCTATATCTTTTTTGCGGATTGCTGCCCTGGACGATGTTTCAGGATACGCTGTTGCAGTCCGCGACGACCATTGTTACTCATTCAAATCTGGTAAAGAGGGTAGTCTTTCCGCTGGAAACTTTGCCGATTGCTCAGGCGCTGTCGTCTCTCGGCAATCAGTTGTTCGGCACCCTTGCCCTTTTGATTGCCATCGTCATAATGCGTAACGAGCTTCACGTCTCCGTTCTGTGGCTGCCTGCATTGATTATTCCGCAATTGCTCTTTTCGCTCGGCGCGGCGTGGCTGATCGCCTCGCTGGGTGTCTTCTTACGTGACATCGCACAAGGAATATCACTCTTCCTGACTGCCTGGATGTTTCTGACTCCGATTATCTATCCGGAATCGATCGTGCCTGAGCGTTATCGCCTTTTTATTAACATCAATCCCTTCACGTCTCTGGTTAGAAGCTTCCGGCGCATCTTGTTGGAAGGTTCTCCGCCCGACTGGTCCGGACTCGCCTACTTCACGGCCTTCGCCCTAGTCAGCTTTTTCTTTGGTTATTGGTGGTTTGCCCGCACTCGTAAAAACTTTGCTGACGTGATCTGAATACTCCCGCGGTGGTAGCCCAACTGTAGTGATTGCTAGCTGTTCAGAAAGGAGAAATAGAAATTGAACCCTTCTTAACAGTCCGGCCATAGCCAAAAATAATTACCCGCCACCAGAGGAAGGTCTTGACAAAGGAATGCAGGTACCCTACTATATCGTGAGGCGATATAGTAGTGGAGACTTCCTTGGTGAAAGAATCTTGAAAAAGACTGCATCCCAATCCGCAGCAGCGCGGGATCCGTTGGATTTCCTGCCGTTGACGGCGGCAATGTTTCACATTCTGCTGGCATTGGCGGATAAGGAGCGTCACGGTTACCACATCATGCAAGAAGTGGAGGAGCGTACCGAAGGCAGCGTGCGTCTGGGGCCGGGCACCCTCTATGGGTCTATCAAGCGCATGCTGGGCGACGGTCTTGTAGAAGAGAGCGGGGAACGCCCCGACCCGGAGATGGACGACGAGCGCCGGCGTTACTACCGTCTGACTGATTTTGGATACCGAGTGGCGACGGCGGAGGCTGAACGTCTTGCGCGACTGGTAAAGAGCGCGCGTAGCAAGAAACTGCTTTCACGGGTTTAGACGCAGGTACCAGGAAGTCATTGCCTCTAAATCGTTAGCCGGCATAACCAGCATGAACAAGAGAACGCAACTTAGCCGCTTGCCCGCTGCCGAGCGTTTTTACGCGTTGATTTTGAAGGCTTATCCGGCGGAGTTCCGACGTGAGTATGGACCGCAGATGGCTCAGGTGTTTCGCGACTGCGGCCGCGTTGCAGAGAGCCGCAGGAGGCTGTTTGTTTCAATGCATTTCTGGCTGATCATCCTACTAGATCTAGTCAAAACGGCTCCGAAAGAACACGTAGACAATTTACGAAAGGAAAAATCTGTGATGAACAACTTGCGAAGGGATGCGTTGGCATTATTTGGATGCATCGCAATAATCGTTGTCGCATTCCTGCTTTTGAGCTACGGACGCGCGCACCAAGTCTCGTCGCTTCTGCTGCTTGGTTACGCTTTCGATGCCATGGTGGTAACCGGAGTGATTGGTAACTTCATTGTCTTCCTGCTCGTGAAAGCCACTAACTTGAATCCGCTCAGAGCCGCACTGTGGACGTTTCTCATCGTGAACGCTGTACCGGCGATTGCCCTGGCGGTTATCGGTAGCCGTATAGATCCTCAGTTCAGACCGGCAGCCACCACGATTGGTTACCTTGTAAGTTTTCTGTTTTGGTATGGCCTGCATTGGATGTGGGCGCAGAGCAAAGGCAACCACCGTTTGGCAGGGGAAGGTGGGCAGTAGTGTGCTTACTCAGTCTTTGTACTTAACACCCCCGGTGGTTAGCAAAGAAATAGAGCAAAAACGGTTCACGAAATACTACAAAAAGGTCACCAATAACATTTCGTGTTCGTTCGTGTGGTTTCGTGGATCGTTGGTCCTCCAAACCAACTCTCAATTAGAACACCATTACTTTCTCGCCTTCGATCACCGCGGAACGTACTATCAATTCCTGCCGTGACTACTGTCTTGCTTGAGTGCGGTCGCTACCACCACCCCAAGCTGGTCCTTTGGGATCCCGGTCCGCTCCTGGTTCTGATAGCAGATGTGTTTCATGCGCTTCTCGATCTATGTGTTGTCGCTTTTCTCTGAGCAGCGCCATTATCCCGCGCCAGCATCACCATCGTGCCCATCAACCACCAGAAGACGAGGGCGACTTCGCCGTCGCCGAAGTTGTAGTTCACGAGTGAGCTCGCAATGAAGCCGGCAATGGCTCCTGTTGCGCCGAGCAGCAGGCCGTACCGGTTTGCGTCTGCTGAGTCTCTGAAGACGCGTTCCGCACGTGTTGTCAGCAGCCAGAAGGCCGCCATGATCCAAAGCCAGAGAGCGAGAGCGGGAAGACCGCGGTCAAAAGTCAGTTGCAAGGGTGTGGAATGGAGGCCCAGCATTTCCTTGCCGGGAAAGCCCCATTCATTCCAGTGCAAGTGCATAGCGTCCATTCCGTGACCAAACACCGGATGAAGCATTATTCGCGACACTCCGACGTGCGCGACTGTCAGACGCAATGAAGCGCTGTCGTCCTGGAGCCGCAAGGCGTGTTCCGCGCGAGTCTGCCAAACGACAAACGCTCCCAGGGCCAGAACAAGCAATAATGCCGCTGGTACGAGGAGACGCAATTTTCCCCGGACGGCGCGTATGGTCAGGATACAGGCGCCCAGAGTAAAAGCCACCAGTACCGTCCTCATCGCTGTTAGAGCAATGCCAAGCGCCAGGAGAGCGCTGGCAGCAATGCCCAACTTAAAACGAAGATTTGGACCATGGTTCTTGAGATTTGCGAGTCCCAGCCCGAGGGCGAGCTGAGCAAGGATCTGCAGAATCTCGGAAAATGTTTCGTAGTGGCGCGTCCAGCCAGAGGCGCGAAAGCGATGGGATGGATTTCGCCCTGTGATTCCCGAAGGAGCATCACGTTGTTTCGCTTCGTCCGTGACCACCAAGCTAGCGCGTTCGACGTGCTCACCACGCGTGATGACACTCACGCGCAGATCGGTTCCTGACGGAGCCGTCTTGATCGCTTTATCGATTTCGCCGATCGAGTAGATTCGCCGGCCCTCCACTCTCCAAACAGCATCACCGGGCGCAACGCTCGTACGAAGAGGACTGTCGCTGGAGACCGCTTCGACGACAATCCCTCGTCCGCGGAGCAAATCGTAGATGCTATAAATGCTGCCGGCCACCCCTGACAGGATCATGATACACACCAAGAATACCGCGTTGCCTCTGGTCACAATTGCCTGAGTCATGTAGAAGAGAAAAAGGACACAAACAGATTGCAGTTTTGCGATGCTAATCTGCGGTTCTTCGGAGAGACAGGACGACGCGATGGTCCATGCGAAGAACAGCCAGATCGGTAAGTCTAGCTTCGTGTGTCGAAGACCAGCTTTTCCTGTAGCGATAGTGCGAACCAGCCAGCCGCCCCCAACTATTGCCAGTGCGATTTCCGCTCCGGCGATCGAATGTGGCGCAAATGCGGCATAAAAAACGAAACCTGCGGTGCCAACGCGGTGAGCAAGAAGAGCGAGTGGCGATTTATTATCGACAGCGGAGAAGTGAAATCCAGAGGTCATTTATTAGTAATCCAAGGCGACGTTGGGTAATCTGCCGGCTGTTCTATAAGGGATAAAGTGCGCCGCTAAGGTAGCCAGAAACCAGATCCAAACTCTTGAAAACGAACGGGTTGACACCTTCATTTACGCGTGTTAGCGTATCTTTCGACTGTTTCGTCTGGGAAATAGTCGCCCAACTTAGAATGGCGATTACCCGTACGGGCTGTTCTCTCAACCCGCCGCTACGATTGACGCCGCTACCATATTTGATGATACATAATACTACCGATGGTTTTCGAAAAGGCTAAGGTTCTAAAAGCCGCTGAGAAATTCCTGTCACAGGGAAAGATCAACGCCGCGATAAAAGAGTATCGCCAGATCGTCGAAAATGACGAGGACGATCTGACGACGCTGAATATGCTCGGGGATCTTTGTGCGCGTGAGGGCCAAAACGAGGAGGCGATTTCCTGTTTCTCTCGGATAGCAGAACACTATAGTGAGCAGCAATTCAACTTAAAAGCGATCGCCATGTACAAGAAGATCGAGCGGCTCAAGCCGCGCGATCCGGCCATCGCCAGCAAGTTGGCGGCACTGTACGCGACTCAGGGGTTGGCTGCCGATGCTCGCGCTCAGTACCTGATTGTTGCAGACGCGTTCACCAGAGCCGGAAGGACGAAAGAAACGTTCGAGATCCTGCACAAGGTTGCCGACCTCGATCCACACAATACTGAGATTAGAGTGAAGCTCGCCGAAGGTTATCTCAAAGAGAACCTCGGGTCTGAAGCGGCATTTGCGTTTCTGGAGGCTGCAACTCGGCTATTCGATACCGGCCAGTTTGAGAAAGCCCTCAAGGCCTACTCCCGAGCTTTGGAGATTCGGCCCAACGAAGACGGTGCTCTTAGAGGGGTGGTATCCGCTCACGTCGCGTTAGGTTCCGCTGATGAGGCGGCGGAGCTGCTTGAGAGAATGCTCGGCGAAAGACCGGACGATCCGGAGCTGCTTGCGTTGCTGGCGCGCACTTATATCGTCGCGGAGAATGCACCGGGTGCTGAGCGCGCCATTACCTCCCTCGTGGCCCATGATGCCTCCAAGTTCCCTCGTTTCATTGAAGTGGCGCGAGTTTATCTGAGCCTCGACGAGGTAGACGATGCCACCAGAGTTCTGGGTGGCATCACTGAACAGTTACTGGCGGGTCGTGCGGAAAATGATCTGCTGGACGTTGTCCAGGAGGTGCTGGCACGGAATCCGGAACACGTCGAGGCTCTGCGACTGCTTGTCAGAACCCACTGGTGGCAGCGTGACATGGACAACCTGCGGTCGGCTCTTGAACGACTCGCGGAAGCTGCCGAAGCGGCCGGGCTTGATCAGGACGAGCGGTATGCCCTGACGCAACTCGTTCGCCTCGCGCCCGATGAGCAGCGCTATGCTGAGCGACTCACCGAATTGGGCGGGGTGGCTGAAGAGGCAGTCGAAGA
Organism: Pyrinomonadaceae bacterium; assembly: GCA_051002255.1. Classification (GTDB taxonomy): domain Bacteria; phylum Acidobacteriota; class Blastocatellia; order Pyrinomonadales; family Pyrinomonadaceae; genus PSRF01. The sequence continues at coordinate 20,353 of JBPCMM010000218.1, read as the reverse complement.
AGTTGCCTTTGCTCTGGAACCCTCCACCAGCTACGTGCCTTCAATCGAAGACTTTGGCGACGGAGCCCACGACGAGGCGTCGACCGTAGCTACTGACAAAACCGCTCAAGCGGACCAGTTTGAGTGGAATTCATTGTCCGAGGAGGCAGCGCCAGACCCTGGTTCTTCTTTCGCAGACCTCAACGAGGAAACGCCAGTTGGTTACGGAGTCGAGTCCTCCGTGGAAGGATTTGAATCAGCTAGTGTCGCACTAGATGAAAGCTTGCGAGGGCCGGCAGAACCTGCGCAGCCTGTTAGCGACAGAAGAAGCCCTGAGGCGATGCTGCGCCAGGAACTGGAAAGCGTGGACTTTTATATTACGCAAGGGTATGCCGACATTGCCGCCGACACTCTGGATTTGATGGAGCGCCAATTTGGTGCCCACCCGGACATCACCGCTCGGCGCGCGAAATTACGAGCCGGGCCATCCGTTGAAGTGTCGGTAACCACCGCCCCTCCACCTGAAACGTTTGAGTTTGGCGCTACCGAACAACCAGCGGAAGTTGCTACCGACATTGACATCACTTTTGGCGGGCTTCGCGAGATGGAAGCCGAGATTGTCGAGGTCTTGTCTGACTCCCATCTCGCGTCGTCGGCCGGCAAAAAAGGGATCGACGCCGGTTTGGCTGAGATCTTTGAAGAGTTTCGGGAGGCGGCTGAAGAGGAGCCGATCTCAAACGAGGACTACGAGACTCATTACAACATGGGTACAGCCTATAAGGAGATGGAACTCCTCGATGAAGCGATCCAGGAGTTTCAGAAGGCCGCAAATCTATCAAAGCCTGGGGACGGGACCTCGCGTTATCTTCAGTGCTGTAACATGCTTGGTCATTGCTTTATCCACAAAGGGATGCCGCGAGCGGCGGTGCTCTGGTTCAGGAAAGGATTGGAGGCGCCCGGGCACGCGGAAGACGAATATAAGGCGTTGCGTTATGAGCTTGGCTCGGCCTACCAGCAAATGGGGGACTTCAGTCGGGCGCTCGAGGTTTTCACCGAAGTCTACGGCGTTGACGTTTCCTACCGCGACGTAGCAGACAAGCTGCAGGAACTCCAGGCGCAAAAGCAGGAACTCCAGGCGCAGAAGAAGAAAAAGCGAAAATAGGCGGGCTGCGGAACGTAAATGGTAAATGGTGAATAGTAAATGGTAAATCGTAAATCGGATCTAAGTCGACTAAGCGTTGGTGATCACGAAACCGCTTGTTCTTACCATTTACCATTTACTATTCACCATTTGCCATTCACGATTTACGACTGACGACTCACGATTTAGAAGCATCATGTCAGCCAAGCTCAGCGTTATCTTCTACATTGTTCTGTGCCTGGAGATTGGCATCGTACTCACGCTGCTGCCCTGGATTCCGCAGGGATTTCTCGGCCTGAGTGATTGGGGAAACAACTACTTCCTTCTGTACGCCGCGCGTAAGACGGGTTTCTATGGTTTGCAGAGTGTGGTTGCTTCAGGTTGGGTCCGTGGGGCGGTCACGGGTTTGGGCGTCTTGAATCTGGGAATGGCGTTTTGGGAAATCTTTCACTTCAGGCAAACGCTCAACGCCTTGCGGGGAAATACAGCGCCTCCGGTCGGTTCGCAAAATGCCACTCCACCAGCAAAAGCCAATCACTTATTTGATCACGAGCGGCGAGACGACCCCGCAAACAACGCCGGGAGATAGAGATTTCTCAAGACTCCTCAATCTAGTCGCCGCCGCAGTGGCCGCACATGTCAATCTTCTTCAACTCCGCGAAAAGAATCTGAGTACTCGTGTGCTTTATGACTTGACTCGGCAGGCTGCAGAGATTACGCGAGGAAGCAACACGCATTTATTGATTAACGATCGCGCAGACGTGGCACGCTCAGCGGGCGCTGCGGGAGTACATCTGACTGCCGGATCAATTGAAACCTCCGTCATTCGCCGGACGTTTGGGGATGACTTTCTGATCGGTGTATCAACTCATTCACTGGAAGAAGCCCGAGCGGCTCGCGACGCCCAAGCCGACTTTGCAGTATTCGGACCAGTGTTTGAAACCGCATCGAAAGCTGCCCACGGTGAACCACTCGGGTTGGAGAAACTCGAACAAGTCGCCACCACCTTGACGCAGTTTCCGGTGCTGGCACTGGGCGGCGTTACCTTGGACAATGCAGCCGACTGTTTTCGCGGGGGCGCCGCCGGGGTTGCGGCGATTCGGCTGATGAATGATCCGGATCAGCTAGCCCGAGTGGTGGCAGAGATTGAAGCAAGATTCAGGAGCCAGTAAGAATGACGGCCCCAGCAGAAGGCAGCTCGATCCCCGTGGCGCTGACGATTGCCGGGATTGATCCATCGGGAGGAGCGGGCGTCATTGCAGACGTCAGAACCTTCACGGCCTTTGGCTGCTTTGCCACCGCGGCAATCACGTCTCTCACCTTTCAGAATACGACCGGTGTTTTCGGCGCCCTGCATCAGACGCCTGAAACCGTGCGGGCACAGGTAACGCCGATCATTGAAGATTTCAATGTCAGCTGTGCAAAAACCGGAATGTTACCGACCCGCAAAGTCATTGCTGAGGTGGCCCGACTCTTTCGCGAGATGCCGCTGCCGGCGCCAGTGGTCGATCCCGTCATGCGCGCGACTTCCGGCGACGATCTGATCGATGACGATGCGGTAAGTTCTCTGGTCGCAGATCTGTTTCCGCTGGCGTTGTTGGTAACGCCGAACATACCGGAGGCCGAACGGCTCACGGGACTTAACATAACCGACGAATCAGGAATGCGTCAGGCCGCCAGGATCATTCGCGAGATGGGTGCCCGAGCCGTGCTCGTCAAAGGGGGGCACTTGGCGAGTAGGCAGAAGGCCGAGGGCGGGAGGCAGAGGGCAGACGGCAGTAGGCAGGAAACCGCGATCAAAGATGCCCGTGAAGCGTCCGCCGTTTCCGAGCACGCGATCGATGTGCTTGATAACGAGGGGCGGGTTACCACGTTTCGTGCGGAGTTTATTGCCGGAGGAGAGGTTCACGGATCCGGTTGCACACTTTCGGCTGCTATTGCCGCCTGTCTTGGCAAAGGCCAGATTTTGGAAGAGGCGATTCAAGCCGCGAAGATCTTTGTCACCGAAGCGATTCGCCGCTCACCATCTTTGGGACACGGAGCCCGGCCGGTTTACAACGACCTGCGCCACCATACACTCGGCAGCTAACAGCCGGGGCACCTGCTTTGTCAGCCTTCGATGGTGACCTTTTCCATCTTTACTTCCGATGCTGGACGGTCATCACGGCCCGTCTTCGAGGTCGCGATTGTGTCCACCACGTCCTGACCCTCAGTAACCCGACCGAAGATCGTATAGCTCGGCGGCAGCGCATAGTCTGAGTGCATGATGAAGAATTGCGAGCCGTTGGTGTTCGGTCCAGCATTCGCCATCGCCACCGTGCCAGCTTTATAACCGCGCTGGTAAATCGGGGAAGAGGAATTGATCTCGTCATTGAAGCGACCGCCCCAGGCCGACTCGCCGCCTCGGCCAGTGCCGGTAGGATCACCACCCTGAATCATGAAGCCCTTGATCACCCGATGAAAGATAATGCCGTCGTAATAACCACGTCCCGCGAGGGTAATGAAGTTCTCAGTGGTTTTGGGAGCATCCGTCTCAAGTAGTTCGAAACGTATGGTGCCCTTGTTGGTTTGAACTACTGCTGTCCGATTTGCCATTAACCATCTCCTGTAATCGTGAATTATTCTGTCGTCACGTTATCTCGGGCAAAAGCGCTCCGACTTTGGAGTGCGGCGCCTTGTCGCCGCTTTCCAATTTCCCGGCGTAGACCGCGATTCCCGAGGTGTAGAGCGATAGTATTCGCGGTTACACGACCTGATTCTTATGGACGCCATATCAAAGCGGCGACAAGGCGCCGCACTCCAAAGTCGCTAACTATTGATCGTCCCTGCAGTTTCCGTCGAGTGAAGAATAAATCTCTCGATTGCCAGAGCGACACCGTCCTCGTCATCTGTACCTGTCGCATACAATCCCTCGATTTCGTGCAACGAGGCTTCGGCATTCTCCATTACGACGCCGGTTCCGGCGTAATGTAACATCTCCAGGTCGTTCAGGTTATCACCTACAGCCATCACCTCTTCACGCAAGACGCCCAACTCGGCTGCCGCGGCCGCCACTCCCACACCTTTGGAAGCTTTCGGGTGAACTATGTCCAGCAGAGTGAAGTCTTTATTCCGGTAGGTGGTGCTGAATATCTTCACCGTGGTTCCTAATTCTTCAATCAAGACGTTCTCGAGCGCCTTCATCTTCGCGCAGCCACCAGAGAAAGCGAGATGAACCGGTTCGTGATCCAAAAACTCTTCGAGCGACGCAACCTGGCGGACGGCCTCCTCTCCGTTCTCACCGTGAATTCGTCGGGCCCAATTGACGTACAGGTGAACCGCCTGATTGTCACCGCTCAGGTGATCGTAGACGAGGACGCCCAAGCCCTCATGGTCATCGCTCAGAAGCGCATCAGCGCCTGCTGCTCGTCCGACTTCCAAAGCGCTGCGGGCAGCAATGAGCGGGAGAGGTAAAACGGCTACTGTCTCCAGCGTGCGGGCATGCTTTGTAAGGGCTCCGTTATGAGCAATCACCGGCACGTCAAGACCTAACTCCAGCGCGGTAGGACGTGCATCGCGAAAGCGGCGCCCGGTGACGATGGCGACTCGAACGCCGCGCTCTCGGGCTTGTTTCAGAGCGTTGCGATTACGTTCCGAAACCTGCCCACGCGAGTTAAGCAAAGTTCCATCGAGATCCAGGGCAAGCAAACGTATCGGCATAAATTGGGAAAGGCAAAGTTAAAGGAATCGAGGTGAAAAGGCAAAGCACGCTGCTACGGCGATAGGGCAGTAAAGGCAGGAGCGCGCCCTGATGGAGGTAGTAGGGCAGAGGAAACGATGCGAAACAGTTCTCTGTGTGTCGATACGGCTTCGCCGCCCGATGTGAGGCGGTGGGCTGTGCCCCGCCGTTAGCTGGTTTTTGATCTTGGGGCTACGCCCCGGTCACCTGATGTTCACTCCGTATCGTTTTCGGGAGCCGGCTTCGCACTTATTGAGCGTGCTTCCTCCTTTCTCAGTTCCAGGTAAGTATCGTTATCACCAAGCGCGATAGCAAGTGCCTCAAGAAAATGAGGTTCACCAGCTCCCTCAATTTCTTTCCGATGTTTCAGCAGGAACTCCTTCGCTTCTGAATACCATTCCAACTCTTGAAGGGCACGATACTGCCACCAGAGATCTCTCTTCTTTCGCGCCTGTTCCATGGCATTTACAAACAGTTCCTCCAACGCAGCCTCTTCGATCATTTCTTTGAGGTGAAAAGCTGCGGCAAAAACATTCCCTTTTTCTATCGCCAGTTTTGCTCCTTCGCAGGTTGCTTTGACCGCCTCTTCATATTCACCGTTTCTCGATAGAGGCGGCCCAGCGAAAAGAAGGCGTTTTCAACTTCAAGGTCTTTGATTCGCCGCCTGATGACGTTTTTTGGAACTAAGGATAATTTTCCTTGCGTCGCCCTAAAAGAAATTAGCGCCTCGTCTTCAATTCCCTGATTGATAGCGAGCTCGATATATTTATCTCTCAATTCATCGTTTCCTACTTCCATGTAATGTAACGCGAGCAGCTCATATTCTTCTCGTTCACGATATATTTCAGCAATCGACGTAGCGAGTTCGAGCTCGATTAAGTCGGATGATGGATTGGTATCAGGTAACCTACCAAGGTTCGCGGCCCTTTCTCTCGCAACAAGTACAAACCAATCATTTCGATAGAGAATTACTTGCTCAGCGTCTAACTTGCGGCGGAAGCCGCCCGACACTTGGGTTTCGGTATGGCATTCAAGACATAGAACCCCCAAGTTCTCAATTCGATTGTTTGAGGGATCCTCATCGATATGATGAACTTGAACAGACTTTCCTTTGACCCGACAAACGCAACATGTGCGGTCGGAGAAAAAAAGCGCCTTGGCCGCTAGCGGACCCGGAATAGTCGCGCGAGTTTTCTTATTCTTTGCCATAAGTTTTGTGCGACCTGCGTATCTAAATCCAGTGTGGATTCGTCCATTGATCACTATCAACCGACTGTTTCATTATCTCCGCATGACCCTCAAGAATCTCGGTTGTTTGTTCTGGATTGGACTGCAAGGACCAATCGTCGCGGTCGAATGTACCGCCCAGGACGATGCCATCTTGTCTGGGAAACATGTATCCCGACCCCGAGATGTAGCAGTAGTCAACTTCCGGCTGCGGCAAAAGCACTTCCAGTTGACCGCGAACTGGAATCAGCTTCTGATCATCAAAAAGCATTCTTGAGCCCAGACCCGTGCAATTGAAGATTACCGGTTCCGGCAGCCGTGAAATCTCCTGGCGGCCCTTGAATTCCTTAACGACGACTTTTCCACCCGCGGTATAGAAGTCGCGCAGGAGAGCCCGGAGGTACACGTGCGGCTCGATCATCATGGTGCTGAACTGACGCGTATATGGAAATCCGAAATAGCGTTTTGGATCCCGATGAATCTCGGTTTGGGGATATAGTTGTGCCCCGCCAAATAGTTCGCGCTCCAGGGACGCTGCGTTGCGGATAAGCTCGAGCGTGTCGGTCCATCGCACGCCGTAGTCTGGCCCGACCAGATCCTGGAACAGCCTGTTAGAAATTTGACAAGCAAGTTGAAACTGGTCGGTAAACTTCGCGCTTACTTGCTGCGGGTCAAATGAGGACGTCGGATACCACAACGCTCCTGAGATATTTGATGTCGTGTCCGGCGGCAGGTCCTTCGCGTAGATGGTTACGGTGCCCGCGCCATCCTGGAAACGCTGTTGCAGCAGTCGCGCCGTCGATAGTCCGATGACGCCGCATCCAAGCACGGCGAAGCGGCGGTTTGTACTTCGTGTACGAACACCGCGCCGTCCGGAAGGCATGGGCTTCCCAAACATCTCGGCGCCGGGGGTGGTTTGAAAGAAATCGCGTGCGAGACTCACAGCCAGCCACGACGTTCCCCACGACAGAGTTACGCCCGCGCCGCCGTGGCCGTAGTTGTGCATTAGGAGCTTTTGTCCCAACCGCTCTGCTTCGATGCGAAAACCTTCTGAGCGAAATGGCCTGAGCCCAACTACGGTACGAATCAGACGGTTGCGAGCAACTTTGACTGGGGCAAAATGCCTTTGAGACTCGGGTGCAGCTGCAAATGCGCGCGAAGGCAATGAGCGCGCGGCCACCAGGAGAGCGCCGGTTGCGACAGCGCCTCTGAGAAACCCGCGCCGGTCCATTTCGTGGTTGACCATAATGGTGAAAAGTAAATAGCTCCAAAAGCGGTAAATAGTAAACGGTGAATAGTGAATAGAAAAGAAAAAAAGCGGTCAGCAGTCAGTAGTCAGCAGGAGCAGGAGGCAGGAGGCAGGAGGCGGGAGGCAGACGGCCCAGAAGGCAAGGCAACTCATTACTGATTGAGGGCGCACCTCGGACTTGAGAAAGCTTTCAAAGTGCCAACTTGGGCCGTCACGCTATAGCGTCACAGCCCCCTTCATTTTCGTATAGAGTTGCACGCGCTTGGTACGCAACTTTCCGGGCGCATATTTCTTCAGCCATTTCTCAGGCTTCTCGGCGAGGAAGAGGCTGTCATCCGAATTTACAGGCTTCCCACCTTCCTTCAGCGCTTCAGTAACCGACCTGAAGTAATAGTGATTGAAGAGTCGGTTAAACTCAGTGAAGTAAATGTCGGCCACGCGCTGCTCGCTACGGATGAGAAGCATGTTTTCGTCGTTGTCATTCGTCGATGCCTTGCTAAAGTTAGCAGAACCGGTTACGACGATCGGGTCTTTACCGAGTGGATCCATCAGCAGAAACTTGGAGTGAACGTAGACCACGTGCTTGTTCACCTGGAGCAGCTTCGCATTTGTTTCGCGCGCCCACTGGTATACGGGGTCATTGATGAATGAGCCCCACGCCTGATAAACGTTATTTGCCGCAGTCAGGCCCACGAAGGGCTTAGTGCGGCGCGAGTTCGGACGGTCTCGCTTCTCCAGCAGCATGAACACCACTTGATTCATTGCAGTGTTGTCGAGCAGTTCCTTTTTGAACGATTCGTTAATGCCGAACGCGAGTGTTATACAGGAGCAGTCTTTTGCTGAGTCGACGAGCCGAACGTACAGGTCCAGCATCCCGAGGCCGGCGCGCGGGCTGAAGACGGTAGAGGTACCGGGCTGAATCTCATCGATGGACGTGGGGACATCGTGCAGATCGGCAACTGCAGCGTGTAGGGCTTTATTGGCCTTCAGAGCTTCACTGCGCTCAAGCCCCGCCTTGGCGCCAGGGTCCTTCTTCAACAGCTTCCAGTAAGCTTCAAACTGCTTGGCTACGTCGCCGTCGCGCACCCAGTGACCAACGTTTGTCTGGCCGCTGAACCCACCGAGTGAGAGATTTGTTGAGCCGGTCCACACTTCTTTTGGCTTGCCGCCGTGTATAAGCACCATGAATTTATTGTGCTGGATGTTATTCGGCTTGGCCTGACGCAGCTTTACGTTCTTAGCGGGGATGCCGGCATCCTTGAGCATTTTGCGGTTATCCTCGCGCGGGAAGCTCTTAACAAGCTTACCCTTTTCGGTATGTTCGTTGACCTTTCCATCAATGATTAGCTGTACATCCACCCCGCGATCGATTGCAGCTTTGAGCTCTTGCGCCACCGGCAAATAGCGGAACTCGTAGAAACAGCCGAGAAGCGTATCGCCCGGCTTGGCGTTTCCGATGAAGCGGAGGATCGCCTCGTCCAAGTCTCGTGTCAGCCATTGGATCGCCTCTTTACCTTTCTCCGTAGGAAGCTCGTTCGGCTTGAGTTTGCCAAAGCGGCGTTCATACGCCTGACTGCTGGCCACGCCTCGATTGAAAAACACGTCGTGCGTCTCTTTGCTGAACAGAGGTTCCGTGCGCACCTTGATGGGGATCGGTTTCGCACTGCGATCTAGATTCTTGGGGGTGCCCTTGACCGGCTGGAACACGTACTCGTATTCATGGGCGGACTTGGCGGTGAAATCATCCCACACGAAGCTTTGAACGGGGTGATCCAAAGTACTGACTTCGGTCTCGGGAGTTGGATCTGGTATCAGGGAACGGAACACCTTAAATCCCGGCATAACACGCCGCTCGCTCTTATCGGGATCAATTCGCTCGACAGCAAACCCGAGAAGGCCGGTCCTGGCTGCGGCACTCGCTTCAATGCCAAAAGATATTGTGTTTACACCGCTGACGGCGAATACTTGATATCCGCTCGATTTTGGGGACTTGAATCGCATTGATTTGCTCCTGGTTTGGAAGATTGAGGTTGAACCTTAAAGTGAGATCGGGGCACTCTTGGAGTGCGATCGAGTGATTGAATGATGCTCCTCGCTTGAGAAATCAGGCGCGAGGCGTGAGCCAGTCGGTGACGAGGACGGCCCGAATAGTAAATCGTAAATCATGAATAGTAAATAGCTGGAAGAGCAGTCCGAGTAGGACGTCGAACGGTGCTGCCCTAATCTGAGATTTGGCTTGGTGGAAACAATCGATCCACGAAACCACACGAACGAACACGAAAACTTGTTAGTGATATTTCGCGGTATTTCCTAGCACACTACGATGGCTGCCGCGTGGGGACCCCGCAAGGATCGTTTTTGATTTCCGCTCCTACCTCACGGGTCAGGTGAACAAATTGAAATGAGGGCACTACCACGTCGAAAGCAATAGATTCTGGCTATGCGAAAAGGTACGTTAACATTCACCCCTGGTTTTTTGCGTCGAGCGGCTTAGTTCAAGTTCCCCTGGGTTGTTTAGACTCAAAAAGCGGAAGTGTCGGGTAATTGCTCCATCTGGCATGCGGTGACCGAGAGCGATTGGCGGATTTATCAGCAAGAAGTTTCAAATTCTCTGAGAAAGGCCTAATCAGTGAACATTACGCACCTTGAATGCGCCGCCTGCGGGCTTGAGCATGAGGCACAACGCTTGCACAACCTTTGCCGTGAATGCGGAAAGCCGCTGCTGGTCCGTTACGATCTGGAACGGGCCGGACGCAGTTTGACAAAAGAATCTCTCAGCGGACGCAGAGCCGATATGTGGCGCTACCGCGAGGTCTTACCGGTCGAGAGCGACGAAAACGTCGTGACGCTCGGCGAAGGCTGGACTCCGCTACTTCGTACCGAGCGTCTGGGACGGAAACTGGGTCTGCGAAATCTGTACATCAAAGATGAATCGCAGAACCCCACTCAGAGTTTCAAAGCCCGCGGCATGACTGCCGCTGTGTCGATGGCCAAAGAACTGGGAGTTCGGAAACTGGCAGTGCCTTCAGCGGGTAACGCGGCCGGGGCCCTGGCAGCCTATTCGGCGCGCGCTGGACTTGAGTGCTTCATTTTTATGCCCAGGGACACGCCGCGAGCGAACGTTGTCGAATGCGAACAAACGGGCGCGCATGTGAGCTTGATGGACGGGTTGATTACTGACTGTGGAGCGGAAGTGGGCCGGCGAAAAGAAGCTGAAGGCTGGTTTGATGTGTCCACCCTCAAGGAACCGTACCGCATCGAAGGAAAGAAGACGCTGGGTTACGAACTCGCGGAGCAACTTGGTTGGACGCTTCCCGACGTCATCGTCTACCCGACGGGCGGTGGTACGGGACTGATTGGAATGTGGAAAGCGTTCGACGAGATGGAGAAGATGGGATGGATTGGGCTCGAGCGTCCTCGCATGGTCACTGTCCAAGCCGCTGGTTGCGCTCCGATTGTGCGGGCGTTTGAGGAAGGCAAGCGCTTTGCGGATGAGTTTCCCAACGCTGCTACGGTGGCTTCGGGTCTACGCGTGCCGCGCGCGATTGGTGATTTCTTGATAATTGATGCCTTGCGTGAGTCAGGGGGAACGGCCATTGCTGTTACCGATGAGGAGTTGATTGCCGCAACTCGCGAGATTGGCTCCGCTGAAGGCTTGTTCTGTGCTCCCGAAGGCGCCGCCTGTTTGCCTGCACTAAGGAAGATGATTAAGGCCGGGCAAGTGAAACCGGAAGAACGTGTGGTCCTGTTCAATACCGGGGCGGGTGTGAAGTACCTGGAGAGCTTTTCTTGAAATGATTGTCGACCTGTGAAAACTCGATAGTCGACGCTCACAACGGTTTCTCGCAAAGACGCAAAGGGGGCAAAGGCGCAAAGATATGAGATGTCGCAGCGATGAACCCGTTTGCAAGAGGTGTTTCTTTGCGTCTTTGCCCCTTTGCGTCTTTGCGAGAACCGCCTTTCGTTAGCTTAAATGTTTTGGGGGAATGCATTTCGTGAAATATCTGCTCTTGCTTGTTTTAACAACCATCCTGCTGAATTCAACCTTCGCTTTCGGACAAGCTAAGGATGCCACAGCAGTAGAAACTGAATCGTCGCGCATGGAAGAGCTTCGGCGCACTGGCCTCGAAGCGCTCTACAATCTTGACTACGAGAAATCGCGAAAAGACTTTAGCGAGATCGCCCGGCTCTATCCAGATCATCCCGCCGGCCCACAGTTGTTGGCGGCCCGCCTTTGGGCCAAGACGCTTTATGAGTCGCGTCGCCTGCAGGCGTCACTCTACAGTTCAGAATCGTTCTACACCAAAAGTGACGACAAAGTTGATCCGAAAATCGTCGCGGAGTTTCGCAATCTAACGCGCGAGTCCAAGCGACGGGCAGACGCGCGGCTGAAGAAAGATCCTAGCGATATCGAAGCACTTAACTTTCTGGCGGCAATCGCCGGATTGAAGGCATCTTTCGAAGAGGCGGTCGAGCGCCGGCATTTCGCAGCGCTCAGGGACGGCTCCGAAGCCGTCGATCGTCATCGCGAAGTTCTAAAGCTTGATCCCACCTACGTTGATGCTGAGTTGACGATCGGACTCTATGACTACGTCGTGGGATCTCTGCCCCTGCCGGTGAGATTGCTGGCTGGAGTCGCTGGCGCGCGGGGATCGAAGAAGCGCGGCCTCGCAGCCCTCGAACGTGTGGCAAAGGAGGGACGCTGGTCGCGAGATGATGCCAAGTCGGTGTTAATTCTGCTCTACACGCGCGAGCAGCGCTATCAGGATGTTCTGGCCCTTGCTCGCGAGCTGAGCGCAAAGTATCCGGGGAATTATTTGTACAGATTAGAGGCTGCTGATGCGCTGGTTGCTCAGGCTACGGTGGAACGGAAAGCAAATAACGCCGCAGGCGCAGCTAAGGCTGAACAAGAGGCGTTCAGCATTTTCGAGGATTTGTTGAGCGACCGATCTTTGCGTGACACAGTTTCGCGCGCGCTGGATCTGGTTCACTTCAAGTATGGTGAAGTTTTGCTCACCGCCGGACAAGGTGGCCGAGCGGCACGCGAGTTTTTGGCAGCCACGAAAGTTGAGCGAGCTGAACCGGCATTAGTGACCATGTCTCACCTCTATGCGGCTCGGTCGTTTGATTTGGCCGGTAATCGTGACGACGCGTTGGCCCACTATCGGCAAGTGTTGTCGCGTCCCGACATTTTTGACGCGCACGAGGGAGCGAAGAAGGGCCTGCGCGAACCGTTTAGAATGGAGAGCGCTAGACATACCGGCGAGTAGGCAGGAGGCAGGAGCAGGAGGCGGGAGCAGAGGGCTCACAGCGTCTCAGGCGAAATAATCCTATGCAAGGCAATGGTGACACAAGTCCGGGGAAGACGCGGCCGCGACGGTTGCTTCTATGCCTTGATGGCGTGCCGCATGAAGTCATTGAGACCGCCAGGCAGCGCGGTCTTTTTGATAGTTTTGGTGCGCCTTCGCGGCTTCTGTCCCCTTTCCCCACGATGACCAACATTGCGCTCTCGGCCATGCTCGGGGCCACCCCGCCGCTCGGTTACGAGAGTCTTTATTTTGACAAGAGCTCTCGTGAGCTGCGCGGCGGAGTGAGCAAGTACATCGGCTGGCGCACTCCTGACAAGATTCCTTCGTCGTACATGGACGAGCTGGATTATCAGGAACCGCTCGCTTTTGAGTTTCTTGTTTATGTAGCGCCAGAGAGAGTTTGGCGCACGGACATGCAGCGATTTCGGGAGCGCTTTCGTGCGGCGCCGCAGACGCGCGACTATTTTGCCTTCCTCAAAGGCACAGATGGCTTGCTCCACATTCGCGGCCCAGAGCGTTTGGCGGTAGCCCTCGAATCGCTCGACAAAATCCTGCGCGAGATTCAGACCAGTTGTGGTTGGGAAACTGAGATAGTGCTTTTTTCAGACCACGGGATGAATCTGCGCGAGAACCAGCGCATTCATCTAAAAACCCACTTACGAAGCCGAGGCTTCGCGCTCGGCAGCAGCTTCTCTGAAACCTCTCGCGACACTGTGGCCATCCCCGCATTTGGGCTTTGCGGCTACGCGGCAATTTACTGTGGGGATGGGGAAGCGTTGGCTGACGTCGCGAATTCTCTGGTCGAGTTGGAAGGTGTGGATTTTTCGATTTACAGAGACGGCACACGGGCCATCGCTGTTACCGGAGCGAATGGCGTTGGTCGCGTGGAGCGAAAACAGACAAACGGCGAGACCAGCTATCGCTACCTAACTTCCGACGGCGATCCTTTGCAACTTCAGCCCATTCTCGAAACGTTGAAACAAACAGGGAAGCTGGATGAGGAAGGTTTTGCCTCTGACCAGGATTGGCTCGAAACTACTGCGAACCACATATACCCCGATCCGCTGGCTAACCTCTACACTTCACTGCACACCCAGCGCGTGAGACACACGGCCGATGTCCTAGTTAGTTTACGTGATGGCTACTATTATGGTTGGTCCCCCTTCGCTCGCCTTACTCGGCTCGCAGCAACTCATGGCAACGCGCTACGTCCCAGCTCGAATGCATTCCTGATGAGCACACACCGTACACTCCCTCCATTCGTTCGCGCTGATGATGCGCAACCGCTGTTGAGAGGCTAGACGCCACGGTTTGCTCAACCAGCGCCGGAGGCGCGGCAGAAGGTAGCCAGGGGCAAGCGCTTAGCGCGCCGCCCTGGGTTATGTTCAATAACACGACCCGCCCTGAACAGGGCGCAAAGAATCTCGCTACACCTGAATCTCCGGAGATGCGCAACTTTAGCGTGATTGAATATGCAGAGCACCATGTTTGGTGATCCTCGATCCGCCCTTTCAGGGCGCGGTTGAGTTTGTCGGACTTGATCCAGGGGCTTCGCGCAAAGCCGCTTGCCCCTTATAGGTACTCTGGCTTTGTTTTTTGGTTTTTCTATTTCAGCAAGTTATAGACGAATCAGTGGTCTCGACATTTAGAGCAGTCTTAGTTCAAATTGCTATGAACACGCATCGTCCCGCTACGAATACTTGCCCCGAGCGGTTGGACGCTTTTAGCCAGAGCTTCGAGCGGGACGATGCGCTTTGGTTCGCCAACGCATACTCAGATGACGTTCCGATTGAGAACTCTACTATAAGGATTGCGCAGAACCAAAGCCCGCGTGTTCGCCAAGAATCACGCGAAAGGCAGGTAAGTTTGCGATGACACAGGAAGCACAAAAGCAACAAGAGTTCGGCGCCTATATTGGGCTGGACTGGGCCGATCTTACACATGTCATTAGTCTGCGCAGCGCTGACAGCAACAGGGTGGAGCGTTACGAGCTAGCCCACAAACCCGAGGCCCTGGCTGAGTGGGTGAGTGGTTTGCAGCAACGCTTCGCCGGCCAACGAGTGGCCGTGGCCCTGGAGCAGTCGCGGGGCGCGGTGGTCTATGCGCTGATGGGTTATGAGTTTCTGGTGCTTTATCCCGTCAACCCGAAGACACTAGCAAAGTACCGCGAGGCCTTCAGCCCGGGTGGCGCGAAAGACGATCCCGTTGACGCGGACTTGCTGTTGGAGCTAGTGACGCTGCATCGCGATAAGCTGCGGGCCTGGTTACCGGACGATGAGCTAACGCGCACCATCACCCTGCTGGTTGAATATCGGCGGCAACTGGTGGCGACCCAGACGAGCTTGAGCAACCGGCTTACCAGCTTGCTAAAACTCTATTTTCCTCAAGCTTTAGCTTGGGCTGGTGAGCTGGCGACGGTGCAAGCTTGCGACTTTCTCCAGAGCTGGCCCACTTTGGCCAAAGTGCAACAGACTTCGCCAGTCAAACTGCGGCAGTTCTATACCGCGCATGGCTGCCGCAAAGCGGACCTGATTGAGCAGCGGCTGCAAGAGATCAAATTGGCCCAACCGCTGACTAAAGACGCGGCCGTGATCACCGCCTCGGTGGCCATGGTCCAGGCCACCACTAGTCAACTGCGCCCCATCCTGAAAGCAATTGCGGGGATGGAGCAACAGATCGCGGAACTGTTTAGCCAACATGCAGATCACGATCTATTCAGCAGTTTTCCCGGTGCCGGCGCGGTCTTATCCCCCCGCTTGCTGGCCGCTATGGGTGCTGACCGCGGGCGTTTTGCGACCGCCCGGGAAGTACAACAGTTGTCCGGAATTGCTCCCGTCACGCAACGCAGTGGGAAGTCCTGCTTGGTTCATCGCCGCTGGGCTTGCCCTAAATTTGTGCGTCAGAGTTTCCACGAGTTCGCGGGACAGTCAATTCGCTGGTCTCCCTGGGCGAGAGCTTTCTATGACCAGCAACGACAACGAGGCAAAGGCCACCACGTGGCGGTGCGCAGTCTGGCCTACAGATGGATCAGGATCATCTACCGCTGTTGGCAAATGCGCGTCCCCTACTGCGAGGAATCTTATTGCCGTGCCCTGGAGCGGAGGCAATCTCCACTGGCCCGAGTCCTATCGGCCCAAATGCAGAACTGAAGGTGAAACAGCTCAAATGACTTGACAGAACAACTCAGATGTCTGGCTACCCTCTGCCGCGCTTCCAGCGCTGGTTGAGTTTTGTCGGACTTGATCCAGGGGCTTCGCGCAAAGCCGCTTGCCCCTGGCTACCTTCTGCCGCGCTTCCAGCGCTGGTTGAGTTCTGACCAAAGTGCACCAGTACCGAGTTTCAGCGCTGCTTGACGCCTCACAGCTTAACCACGTACAACCGTACCAATGTCGGAATTTGAGGCTCAGAACACAACGCCGGCGGTGGAGATTTTTGATCTGGTGCGAAGCTTTGGCGATTTCACCGCAGTCGATCATCTAAGCCTGCGTGTGCGGCGAGGGAGTTTCTTTGGTTTTCTTGGTCCCAACGGCGCGGGCAAATCCACCACGATTAAAATGCTGACCGGCCTGCTCGGCCCCACCAGCGGAAAAATTCGTGTCCTGGGTCACGACCTGGAATCCGAGACGCTCGAAGTAAAACGAAGAATCGGTGTGGTCCCGGAAGACCTCAACCTCTTCGAGCGATTGACTGGCGCTGAGATGCTTGCCTTCACGGGCCGGATGTACGGCTTACAAAAAAGCGAGATCGCCGAGCGGGCCCCGGAACTGCTCGAACTGATGGAATTGGAATCGGAACCAAGAAAGCTGATTGTCGAATACTCTCATGGCATGAAGAAGAAGCTTTCGCTTGCCTGTGCTTTGATCCATCGTCCGGAGATCCTGTTCCTCGATGAACCTTTTGAAGGTGTTGACGCGATCGCGTCCCGGACGCTAAAGGATCTGCTCTCGCGACTTACAGAACGTGGACTGACTGTGTTTCTCACCTCCCACGTGCTGGAGATTGTGGAACGGCTATGTAGCGATATCGCAATCATCTCTCAAGGGAAGCTGCTTGCGGCAGGCTCACTCGATGAGCTGAAAAAGGGAATCCCAGTCGAGGGCGACGGGGACCTGAGGCGCCCTATTTCGCTGGAAGAATACTTTATTCACATCGTCGGCGGCACTCGCACTTCGGGCGAGGAAGAAGTGCTGCAGTGGTTAGGGTAAACTAGCAAGCACTCTGCCGCCGCCGCTTGGGGGACGCGTCCGAAATGACAGGCTTAGCCTGGTGGCAACGCAAAAAGATCGCCAATCGCATGCACCCGACCGCCCGATGCATGTGTCTCAAGGGCGAGTCAAAAGGGGGGTTAGCATGGGTTCACAGAAGAAGAGTTGTACGGATTGTAAAGGAGAGATGGTAGAGGGGTTCATTCTCGACATGACCTACGGCGGGCAATTAGTTCCCAGGTGGCTAGAGGGCCGTCCGGAGAAATCAATGTGGACAGGTGTAAAGGCGAAAGGGAAAAAATGTCGTTCGGTCGAGACATACCGCTGCACGAAGTGCGGTCTACTCAAGTCGTATGCTAATACGGAGGTTGAGCCGCCAAGCATGTTGGGCATGTAGATATTGAGGGGATAGCTGAAGGCGAGCGGTTCGCGGGCAGTTCATAGTGTCCTCACGAAGGTGTGCCTAACGCTATGCACCCGACTGCGAATCGTCGTGCCTTGCATTGACAGCCTGCCGTTACAGGCGTTGTGCTCGCAGCGTATGAGGGCGTTCGTTAGCGGTCAACCTCGTTGCGGATATAATAGGAAAGTATGAGCGCACTTTTTGATGAGCTAGAAAAACGGGCGCGGATGCTCACGCCCAAAGAGAAGGCTACTCTCGCACGCATCCAATTAAAGGACGTTGAGGTCAAAACAAACCTCTTACTCCCTTTCGGCGTTCTCTGCCTCGCCTTTTTCCTAGTTACACCTTGGGTACAGGCTCAGCAAACGCCGAATGCCAGAAGAATGCGATTAAGCAGAATCGAATTTTCTGGCCTCCAGCGTCATAGCGAGGAGGAAGCAATTGCTGCCAGTGGGCTGCAAATCGGACAACTCGTTGACATTCCTACGCTTGATGCCGCCGCCGAGCGACTCTTGGAAAGCGGCCTCTTTAAGAAGTTGAGTTACCGTTATCGTACTCCTGGTGATCAAGCTGTCGTTAGCTTTCAGGTCGAAGAAGAGAAAGGAGCGGCGGCCCCAGTTGTCTTTGATAACTTCGTCTGGTTCAGTGATAAAGAGTTGCTGAGCGCAGTGCGCCAGCAAATCCCGTCCTTCGGCGGGACCGCTCCTGATAGTGCAACAAACGGCATTACTAAAGTACTGCAGCGATTACTAGGCGATCGAAAAATTTTAGGACGAGTTGAGTATATGCCGTCTTCTGATCTTTCTGGTGGGAATGTAGAGCACATTTTCAGCGTCGAAGGCGTGAATGTACCAATTTGCACCCTGCACTTCTCCGGCGCTACGGCCGTACAGGAAAGCGATTTAATTAAGAACTCAAAGCCTTTGATCGCTGGCGATACAAACGGACCTTCGTGCTTTCCTTTGCGATGGCTAACCTGATTCCCATCTACAGAGAGCGTGGGCATTTGCGAGCCAACTTCCGTGCTCCATCAGCGAAGATCGAATCTGATACCACGAGTAACTGCAAAGGTGGGGTCAGCGTCACGCTGCCGATTGAAGAAGGTTCGGTCTACTCCTGGGGCAAAGCAGAATGGGCTGGCAATGCGGTTCTTTCAAATCCAGAGTTGGGAGCCGCGCTGGGAATGAAGGCGGGCGAACTTGCTAATGGCCTGAAGATTGACAAGGGTCTAGCATCTATACAGGAGGCTTATGGAAGAAAGGGCCATCTTGCTTCAAGGCTAAAAACCACTCCAGTATTTGAAGATGCGAGCCGGCTTGTGACCTACCAGATTGAAGTCAAGGAGGGGTCACAATATCGTATGGGCACGCTCACAATTACCGGGTTTTCGGAAAGTACCATCAATCGCTTGAAGAGCAAGTGGAAATTGCAACCCGGTGATGTCTATGATGCCTCATATCTAAAAGAGTTTATGAAAAAAGAGATGGTGCTGGATGCTAGAGAGACTGGCGCTCCGCCAAAAAGCATTAGTACTGAGCTCAAGCCTGACCGGCAGAAGTTAACCGTCGATGTAACCATCAGTCTCAAATAAAGAATATGCGCTGTAGCGGAGTAGTCCTGTAAGATAATGAAGAAGTTCAACCTCACACTTGGGCGTACCCGATGACCAACGAAGAAATGCAGAAGACCGAACTGGACTCGAATTTTTGGCTCGCCCATTTGTTTGCGGCAAGTGCTTATATCGAGAAAGGCATGTTTGCCCAAGCGGAAGCCGAAGCACGTAAAGCGCAGGAACTTACCGATGCCAGCACCCATCCTAAAGCGTTTCTCGGTTACGCTTTGGCAAAATCCGGCAAACATGCAGAAGCGCGTGCAGTGCTTGAAGATTTATTGAGATTATCCAGCGAGCGTTACGTTTCGCCCTACAGCATCGCGCTGGTTTACAACGGCCTGGACGAGCGCGACAAAACGCTTACCTGGCTGGAGCGCGGTTACAGAGAGCGAGCTCCGCTAATGGCTCTTCTGAAAGTCGAACCGAAATGGAACAACCTGCGCGACGTCCCGCGCTTTCAAGATCTGCTGCGGCGCGTAGGATTCACGGAATGAGTTTTCAAACTGCGGCGTAACTGATCAGTCGCTCCAGAAATCCCCCACTCAGACTAAGACTTAAGCCTTACTACTGCTAAGCTAAACTGAAAAAACTTGAAGTGAGAACCAGTGCTTGCAGCTGACCGGAAGGAGCTTGTCACTCATCGACAACTTGACTAACGATGCGGTTGTCGGCAGGCCGCTCAAGCGGCGTTCGGCGGCTGCTTGAATTCAAAGACAGATGATCGAACAGTCAATCTCCCATTACCACATCATCAAAAAGCTCGGCGCGGGCGGGATGGGCGAAGTTTATCTGGCTGAAGACGTCCAACTCGGTCGCCGCGTCGCTCTGAAACTCCTGCCTACGGACGTCGCTTCCGATGAAGGGCGTATGCGGCGCTTCATCCAAGAAGCCAGAGCCGCGTCCGCACTTAACCATCCGAACATCCTCACTGTTTATGAATTCGGAGAGGCGGAGTCCGTCTATTTCATTGCGACGGAATTCATTGACGGCGTGACGCTTCGCAAGCGTATGGAGCCTGAGCCGATGAAGGTGAGCGACGCGCTTGATGTCGCGGTGCAAGCGACAGAAGCTCTGGCGGCCGCGCATGGGGCTGACATCGTACATCGTGACATTAAGCCCGAGAACATCATGCTGCGCGCGGACGGCTACCTCAAAGTACTGGACTTTGGGCTGGCGAAGCTGACGGAGCAGCGAGCCGCTCAGACAGATGCGCCGACGCTGATGATGACGGATGCGGGCGTGGTGATGGGCACAGCAGGTATATGTCGCCGGAGCAGGCGAGAGGACTTCCCATTGATGCGCGTACAGACATCTGGAGCTTGGGCGTCGTGCTTTACGAGATGGTGACGGGGCGCGCTCCATTTGAAGGCACAACGACCACCGATACAATTGTTTCGATACTGGAGCGGGAACCCCTGCCGCTTGCACAAGTCTCTCCGGAAATTCCGGCGGAACTTCAACGAATCGTCACAAAGGCGCTGGCAAAAAAGCAAGAGGAACGCTATCAAAC
>JBPCMM010000217.1:0-5176 GCA_051002255.1 Pyrinomonadaceae bacterium | reverse complement strand
TTTAGTGGATCGATTCTTCCGGTCCAAATCTTGCTCAAAAAACAAGAAGTTATACTTTTGTATTACAGAAACACTTAGGCATGAAGACAACGAGTCAAAAACCATTTGTAGCCAGCCGGCTATTCCAGTCTGCGTAATCTGCGGATAGCATGAGGCGCCCACGGGGTGACGCCCCTCCAACGTATTCAGCGCCGCCTCTCGCACTTTTAGCATACAATCAGGCGCATGGGGCCCATGCAGTTTGAAAAGAGTTGGAAAGGCTACTTGATCGCAGCCCTCGGCATAGCCACTACGACGGCGGTGCTGCAGCTGTTCAGCTCACACGTCAACGCCACTACTGTAGCTCTCGCGCTGTTGCTCGTCGTGCTCTTGGTCGCCACCTGGTATGGCGCTAGACCGGCCGTCGTGGCCTCATTGCTCGGGGTCTTGTGCTTCAACCATTTCTTTCTTCCGCCCTTTGGCACGCTGGCGATCGCCGCCCCGGATAACTGGATCGCCCTGTTTGCCTTTCTCGTTACCGCCATCACCGTGGGACAGCTCTCCGCTCGGGCGAAAAGACGTGCCGAAGAGGCCGATGCCGGACGCCGGGAGATCGAGCGACTCTACGAAGAGTTGCGCAGTGCGTTCGAGCGGGCAAGCCACGCCGAAGCCCTCAGGCAGAGCGAGAAACTAAAATCAGCACTGCTTGACGCCGTCACACATGACATTCGCAGTCCTCTGACGTCGATCAAGGCATCGGTCAGCACGCTGCTGGAAGAACTGCAATCGTCAACGGTTCAGGGCGGGCCGGTGACTCTCGGCACCGATGCGAGAAAAGAGATGCTGCAGGTGATCGACGAAGAAAGTGACAGGCTCAACCGCTTCGTCGAAGGATTGATTGAACTGGCGCGGATCGAAGCTGGCGAGTTGCGCCTCCGTCGCAGGTGGGGAGTTGTCGATGAGATTGTCGCAACAGTGCTGAAGCGGGTTGAGCCGCTGGCCCGAAATCACCACGTAAGGGTTGAGATTGCCGGGGAAATACCTGCAGTTCAGGTCGATCCGCGCGCGGTAGCCGAAGTGATATTTACCTTGATTGATAACGCGGTGAAGTATTCGTCGGCTGGGACAAACATTCTCGTGAGCGCGCACCCGATAGACGACCAGACAATTCAAATTGCCGTCGAGGATCAGGGGCAGACCATCCCGCGCGAGATCCGTGAACGCATATTTGACAAGTTCTTTCGCGCCACCCGCAATGGTGATACTGGGGACAGTAGCCAGCCTAAGGGCACAGGGATGGGACTCGCCGTCGCTAAAGGAATTGTGGAAGCGCACGGGGGACGTATCTGGATCGAAGATAAAAAAGAAGGCGACGGCACGCGGGTCGTGTTTAGCCTTCCGATTGGCGACGCGGAAACTCTACCCGAACGATCACCGGATGTGGTTTCGGACGCAGTCATATCCCGGGAGATAAACTGAATTGTGTTGAACCAGCCACCGCGCATTCTGATAGTAGATGATGAGCCGCAGATCGCCCGCGTCTTGCGCACGGGATTCAAGACCCACGGGTATGAGGTGCGTGTTGCGGCCGACGGAGTTTCAGCATTGGAGAGCTTCAGCGATTGGCATCCAGACCTCGTGGTGACGGATCTGGCCATGCCGAACATGGATGGCCTGGACCTTTGCCGGCGTCTGCGCGCGATCTCACCGCTCCCGATTATCGTGCTTTCAGTTCGCGGCGAAGAAAAAACTAAAGTCGAAGCCCTTGACGCCGGTGCCGACGACTACGTCACAAAGCCGTTCGGGATGGACGAGCTGCTGGCGCGCGTGCGTGCACAACTGCGGCGGGCAACGACGATTCCCACTAACGAAGCTTCTCCCGCGATTTTAGAAGCTGGGGATTTTCGGATTGACGCGGATGCGCGCAGGGTTTTTGTGCGTGAGACGGAAGTCCATCTGACCCCAAAGGAGTACGAGTTGCTCCTTCATTTTGTCCGTCACGCGGGGAAAGTCCTCACGCATCGCACACTGCTGAGCGCCGTCTGGGGCGGTGACTACACCGAACAGGGAGAGTACCTGCGCGTGTTTGTGGGACAACTGCGCAAGAAGATCGAGCCTAACCCTTCGACTCCGCGTTACATTCTCACTGAACCCTGGATCGGCTACCGCTTCAATCCCGACTCGTAGATCGACCTTCCATTTGGTTCCGAGGCTATGCCTCCGACCGACTCGCAGAGGCATAGCCTTACCGCACGGTGGGCGGCAAAGCCGCAGTGTGCAAGCCATTTCGTGGCCTGCAAGTTAACGTAACCGCCTTCTGAGGGTTTTCAGCTGCCTCTGCCGCTCCTCGATGTCTTCCTGAGATCACTTGAGCGCTGCCCGAATTAAATCAACCTTAAACGCCTCATTTCTTACGATCTTTTTATAAATTTTTTACGCCATCCTTATGCGCGGGCTCGTAGTCTTTCCATATATGGACCACGAACACGAACTGCCAGAGGATCAGCAGTGGGATCTTTATGAGGACATGAATCGCCTAATAGAAACCAATCCATGGGCGTGGCAATCAATCGGCGCTGTGTCGGGGTTGGTGGGCGGGGTACTCTCGCCCGTCATTGGGACGCTGTCAATCGCAGTCACAAGGTTTATCCATTCGGAACGCATAGTTTCCTCTCTCAATGATCTAAGCATTATTTCCTTTGTTCTGACCATTCCGCTTCTGACATTCGGTGCGCACTGTCTCGATCTTTTGGAACGCAAGACGCTCGCGCCTTTCTCCGCCGGGCCGCCAGGTAGTTGAGCCGTGGTTACCGGAGCGCTGCCGGGGCATTGGAGGGCGTCCCGCCATGGCCCCCCCGGATGGCTGAAATCCAAGTAACACCCTGGCCAGGGCCTCCCTTATAACTTCTTTATAAGTTCTTTACGCCATCCTTACGCCTCAGGTCGTACTATTTTCTAGTTGACAATCTGACTGCCGAAGCCGTTCGCGGGTGCTGCGGGATAGCATCGAGAAGGGTGGCACGGGGGAACCGATGTTCCGCGAATATGGAACAGGGGCGCATCGTAGAGGGGGCCTGCCTAGGCTGCCCTCGACACGTAGGACACTTCCAGTCCAAGCCCGACAGCTAACCTCGTAGGCTTGATGGAAGGGCAAGGCATCGCGATTAATTTCGAAGGGCGCGGAGCATCTTTGCTTTCGCGCCCTTTCGTCGTGTGTGCCAGCGAGAACGATTGAGGTCAAGCGGAGGAATGGTCCAGACAACACCTACCGACATCCACGCTACCACTACCGGCGGGCACATCGAGCGCGTGACGCCGCGCGGCCGATATCTCGTTATTCTCTCGCTAGCCGCGCTCGGAGTTGTTTACGGCGACATCGGAACCAGCCCGCTCTACGCGCTGCGGGAATGCTTTCATGGCCCGCACTCAATCGCCCCTACCCCAGCTAACATCCTCGGCGTCCTTTCGTTGATCTTCTGGTCGCTCATAATTGTCATTTCGGTCAAATACCTCGTCTTCGTGTTGCGCGCGGACAATCACGGCGAAGGCGGCATCCTCTCATTGACAGCGCTGGCGACCCCGATCAAGCCCTCGGGAAAGAGTGAACGCCGGGTGCTGATCGCAATGGGGATCTTCGGCGCCGCGCTGCTTTACGGTGATGGCATGATTACGCCGGCGATCTCAATCCTTGGTGCGATGGAAGGGTTGACGGTGGCGACGCCTCTCTTCAGCCCCTACGTCGTGCCGATCACGATTGCGATTATCGTCGCATTGTTTCTGGTTCAGAGTCGCGGGACTGCAGGCATCGGCACAGTTTTTGGGCCGGTGACGTTGGTTTGGTTTGCGGTGCTGGCAGGGCTGGGAATCCTGCAGATTATTCGATATCCGGAAGTGCTGGCGGCCATCAACCCCCTCCATGGATTGGATTTCTTTCTCCGCAATGGCTGGCATGGCTTCCTGATTCTTGGCGCCGTTTTTCTCGTAGTCACTGGAGGCGAGGCGCTCTATGCAGATATGGGCCACTTTGGAATGCGGCCCATCCGTCTCGTGTGGTTCACTATCGTGCTGCCGGCACTCTTGCTGAACTATTTCGGCCAGGGTGCACTGCTGATTGAGAACCCGGGCGCCGCCGAGAACCCGTTCTATCGCCTGGTGCCGCCGTGGGGACTCTACCCGATGGTCGTCCTGGCCACGGCTGCCGCGGTGATCGCCTCGCAAGCTGTAATCACCGGTGCATTTTCGCTAACCATGCAAGCAGTTCAACTAGGTTTCAGCCCGCGTCTGAAGATCACCCACACATCGACAAGGGAGTTTGGGCAGATATACCTCCCTACAATTAGCTGGGCCCTGATGTTCGGATGCATCGCCATCGTGGTGGGTTTCCGCACTTCCAGCAACCTGGCTGCTGCTTACGGCGTGGCGGTGACGTCGACGATGGTGATTACCACCATCCTGTTTTACGTCGTCGCCCGCGAGCGCTGGGGTTGGAGCCGGCTGACGGCAGGTTCCCTATGCCTCTTCTTTCTGGTCATCGATGTCTCATTCTTCGGAGCGAATATCATCAAGGTGGCGCATGGCGGTTGGTTCCCGCTGCTCCTGGCGGCAGTGGTCTTCACCATTATGATGACGTGGAAGAAGGGGCGAAGCATCCTCTCCGAACGAATTCAATCGGATTCTCAACCGTTGGAAGACTTCCTCCTGGAGATTGAACGTCACCCGCCGCACAGAGTGAATGGTACAGCTATTTTCATGAACGGGAACGCAACGCGGACGCCGCCGGCGCTGATTCACAATCTCGAGCACAATAGAGTGTTGCACCAGCGGGTACTGTTTCTGACGGTGAAGACGAGACTCATTCCCTATGTCGAGGATGAGGAGAGAGTGGAAATTGAGCCTATTGGTAACGGGTTCTACCGTCTCAGAGTTTTCTATGGATACATGGAAGATCCGGAGATCCCCAGAGTGCTGGAAAACGTGAAAGCACCGGGATTCAAATTCGATCCGGAAGATACTACCTACTTCCTTGGCCGCGAGACAATCATGGCCAGTAAACGCCCCGGTATGGCACTTTGGCGTGAAAAAATCTTCGCCCTCATCTCACGGAATGCTACGAGCGCGACCGCTTACTTTTGTCTACCGCCCGATCGCGTGGTCGAGTTGGGCTCGCAAGTGGAGATTTGATTCTAGGGCCGTCCCT
>JBPCMM010000216.1:0-17236 GCA_051002255.1 Pyrinomonadaceae bacterium | reverse complement strand
GCCACTACTTCGAAGCGACCGTCTTTTTCTTTTCTGCTGCCGCTCGTTTCTGTAACCCTTTGGCCCACCGCTCAAGAGTAGGTTGCAGGGGCTTGAAGAGGCGTGCACGGAAAGTGTGCTTCTTCTCATTCCAGAGTTTCAGTTGCTTTTCGGTGTAGGCCCGCACTGCCGGTTCGAGCTGAGTCTTCTTAAGCGAGTGTCTAAGCGTCAGGTGGTAATGCTGGCCAACCAGCGAGAAGATGATGGCGGTAAGGTTTCCCTTGAAGGACATGCGAGGCACTATCCGTTTGTGGAACGGCTTATTCTCCGGAAGCAGGACGCCAACTGCCACTTCGAGCCAGGAACCTTTTGGCCCTTGCCGTGGATGATAGAGTCCCGGTAATTCGGAGGCCTGAAAAGTATTCTTAAGCCTTGGGTCAGATATAAACTCCACAAGTCGAATTCGCTCAATGCCACGAGTATGTTCCCGCGGAAGGCTCTCAAAGCCATCTTCCATATGCGAGATTGTGTCCTTAGGCAGTTTTCTCTCACACTGATTCTCAATTTTTATGGGCACTATTACGGAATTCCTTTTAAGAGAAGTGAGCCCGTAATGTAGGGCAAGGCAGGAACACCGTCAAGCCGGGTTGGAATCAACTGCTAAGAACCGCAATAGGCGCCTTCAGCTTATCGTATTCGCCTTAGCCGCGTTGCGTCTGATAATATATATTATGTAGAGCGGCTGGGCTTCTTTTTGTAATTTTTGAAGTCTTGGTCGTTTTGTAGTCTGTAGTTAAGACTCGTTACCTCGTGCGCTTCGGCTAAGTGCCTATCGATCGTACCGTTCTTGACACCTATTGGGCTGACTGTTACCCTACGCGGTCTTTTCTTACCGCGTTTTTTCCAGCTTTTGTTCACAAAGGAGTTCGCTTGAGTAACGAATCAGGTTACGTATTTACCTCAGAGTCTGTCACCGAAGGTCATCCCGACAAAATCTCTGATCAAATCTCAGATGCAGTATTGGACGCCGCGCTAGCTGAAGATCCAACCGCGCGCGTGGCCTGTGAGACTTTGGTCACAACGGGATTGGTTGTCATAGCCGGTGAAATCACCACCAACGCTCGCATCGACTACACCAGAGTAGCTCGCGACACAATTCGGGATATTGGATACACCAGAGCCAAATTTGGTTTCGACTCAGAGACTTGCAGTGTGTTGTCCGCGCTAGACCGGCAGTCGCCGGATATTGCCATGGGTGTGGACACGGGGGGCGCGGGTGACCAGGGATTGATGTTCGGCTTCGCGTGCAACGAAACGCCCGAACTGATGCCGCTACCAATCCAGCTGGCTCACATGCTTTCTCGACGCCTCTCTGAAGCCCGCAAATCGGGTGAACTGCCTTACCTCAGGCCTGATGGAAAGTCTCAGGTAACCATCGAGTATCGCGATGGGCGGCCATTCCGGGTGGAGGCAGTTGTCATTTCATCGCAGCACGACCCAAATGTCACCACCGATCAGTTGCGCGCCGAGATCCAGGAAAAAGTTATTCAACATACCGTTTCATCAGACCTGATTGACAAAGACACGAAATACCATATCAATCCCACAGGCAGGTTTGTTACCGGCGGCCCACAGGGAGATGCTGGTCTAACCGGACGCAAGATCATTGTGGACACTTACGGCGGGTATGCCCCACACGGTGGCGGAGCGTTCTCGGGCAAGGATCCAACGAAAGTCGATCGCTCGGCGGCTTACATGGCTCGTTACGTAGCCAAGAACATTGTCGCGGCCGGTCTCGCGGATCGATGTCTGGTTCAACTTGCGTATGCGATTGGCGTCGCCGATCCGGTCTCAGTGTTAGTCGACACCAGCGGCACCGGCCGCATCAGTGAGAAGGCTTTGGCGAAGCTCGTGCGTGACAGTTTTGAGTTAACCCCGCACGGCATCATTGAAGAGTTGAAGCTGCGCCGACCCATCTACAAAGCCACCGCGGCTTACGGACATTTCGGACGTGAGAACGAGGGTTTCAGCTGGGAAAAAACTGACAAGGCTGAATCACTTCGAGCAGCCGCAGGCATCTGAGTCTTATCAGACGGGCCGCTGTCTGAATTTATTAACTCCATTTTCAAAGAGGAATCCATTAAATGAGTGCAACACGTTCGCTTGAATATGATGTGAAAGACGTCGGATTGGCTAGCAAGGGTAAACAGCGCATTGAATGGGCTGAAAGAGAAATGCCCGTACTGCGCTTGATTAGAGAACGTTTTGGTGTCGAAAAGCCGTTGAATGGAGTGAGGCTTCTGGCCTGTGCTCATATAACCACGGAAACTGCGAATTTAGCCAGAGCGCTGCAGGCCGGAGGCGCCGAGGCCGTCCTGATCGCCTCCAATCCCCTGTCCACACAGGATGACGTGGCGGCGTCTCTGGTTCACGACTGGGGCATTCCAGTTTATGCGATTAAGGGCGAGTCAACGGAGACCTATAACCGTCACGTGCGCACCGCACTTGATTCCCATCCCGACATCGTAATTGACGATGGTTCCGATGTGGTTGCAACTCTGATCAAGGAGCGACCTGATCAGGTCAAGGAAATAATCGGTTCAACGGAAGAGACAACAACTGGAATCCAGCGTTTGGAGGCGATGCAGAAAGCCGGCGTCCTGACCTTCCCCTCAATGGCCGTCAACAACGCGCAAACCAAGCACTTTTTTGATAATCGTTACGGTACCGGCCAATCGACGCTGGACGGTATTATTCGCGCTACAAATATTCTTTTGGCAGGAAGAAATATCGTAGTCGTCGGTTATGGCTGGTGTGGTAAGGGCGTTTCCCTGAGAGCGAGAGGCATGGGCGCCAACGTCATCGTCACTGAGATCGATCCGATTAAGGCTGTTGAAGCTGTGATGGACGGTTTCCGGGTGATGCCCATAGCCGAGGCCTCTGCAATTGGCGACATCTTTATTACCGTTACGGGAAATCGGCACGTAATTGATGCAGCCCACTTCGAACGAATGAAAGATGGTGCGATCGTCTGCAACAGTGGACACTTCGATCTCGAACTCAATCTGGGCGCCCTGGGCGAAATGTCCGAAGCCCCAGTGAACATGCGCCCCTTCGTCGAAGAGTTCAAGATCAAGGCCAGCGGCAGGCGCATTATCGTTCTCGGTGAGGGTCGCCTAATTAACCTGGCGGCGGCCGAAGGACATCCGGCGAGCGTAATGGATATGAGTTTTGCCAATCAGGCTCTTTCAGTTGAGTACCTTGTGAAGCAAAAGGGTAAGCTTGAGCCCGGAGTACATATGCTACCTAAGGAAGTCGACACAGAGATTGCCAGCCTGAAACTCCGGGCACTTGGAATGACTATCGACACCCTCACCGCTGAACAGGTCGAGTATATTGCGAGCTGGGAAACCGGCACCTAGGCCGGCACAAGTCAGAACAGTTAGCGGTAGCGACCTGGTCAGTTGCGCGATACTCAACAAGGAGCTACTAGGTATGGACTCTAGAAAGCAGGTAGGTCCCTGCAGCAGCGAATATGATGGGCGGGGACCAACCGGCTACCGCCGGCGGAAGTAACCCGAGATTACCCAGCTGTTGTAACCCGCCTCCTACTCCCCAATAGGCAATGCTCAGTCCCACCGCAGCACATAGGGCTATAATTGTCCCCTTGCTTCCAAACGATAGAGCTAGCGGTATCCCGATGAAGGCCATCACTACAACACCAAAGGGCGTCGCATACTTTCGTTGCAGAGCAACTGCAAGGGTTGAAACCGACTTACCGCGGCGCTTAGCTGTCTTTAAATAACTGCTTAAACCCACTGCGCTTAACTGAGACGGCTTGTCTATGGTCGGCTTAAACACCTGTAAAGGCTCGGCCGGTATTTCCTTGCTCTCAGCAACTTGCCGTTCCACCCCGAGTCCTCGAAAGTTCAACGTCTCGGCCGTGGTTATGGCCATTCGATTGGCGGCAACCCAAGTGCCCACAGTTCCGGTCGTCATACTGGCCAGATGAACTCCGGCCGCATCAAACTCATAAATCGCCGGCCCGTTAAGCGAATTGCCTTGTTCGTCGAACTCATACGAATAGAGACGATTGCTTTCGGCTGAAGCCAGCCACTGGCGGCCCGTTCCCGTGATTGCCCTGGGCTCACCACCTCGAATTCGCGCCCGCAACGCATCTTGCCTAAGGTTCGCTTTAGGCATTAGGTGCTCCTGAACGACCCAGGTACCGGCACCTGCCGCGACCGCAAAAAACAGCCCTGGTAGCATTAGACGGTAAACACTTTGGCCGGAAGCCCACCATGCGATTGTCTCACTCCGCCGAGCGAGCAGCGCGTAGGTCATCAACACCGCTATAAGCATTGTGGCGGGAAAAAGTTCGACCGTGATCAATGGCAGCAGAAAAAGAACGTAGCGGGCAACTAGCCGGGCTCCTACCCCATTTCTGGCAATGAAACGCCACATTTCAAAAAGAGTGAAAATAACGAAGACTGAAACCAGAGAGGCAAAGGCTAGTAGGAAACTCAAACCCAGTGTGCGGAAAAGGCCGATGTCCAGAAGACTTGGGAAGCCGAAACCCCCAACCCCCTTGGTGTGCAAGGCTGTTGATGGAGTGGTGCCCGCCTCGGTTGGCCTATGAGCTTTCCTGAATCGCGAAAAGAACCAGGCAGGGACTGGAACTCGATTAGCAGCCAGCAGCACGAAGCTTATGAGAAGCATTAACGCCGTCGCCGCCCATAAACCGATCACGGGCGAAAGTGTTCCGGCCCGAGCGAGGGATTCACCCAGCAATGAAACCAGGTAATAGACGATCACGATTAGTAGCGCGAGTAAAACCCCTACGCCCCGCCCGCCTCTTCGAACTTTCATACCCAGCGCTCCGCCAAGAAGCGCGAATAAGAATGGAGAAACAGAGAGCGCAAGTCGTCTATGAAGGGTTCTCTTCCCTGCCCTCCCTTCCTCAGTTTGACCGGACGAAGCCTGCTTTCTGAGTTCCCTCCAGTCCAGCTCCTCGGGTCCCATCTCAGTTTCATTTATGCGCTTAATTATATCTGCGCGCCCTGTGTCTATCGAGATACGCAGCTGATCCAGACGCTCGACGACATAAGATCTTTGATCGACGTTGGCGGGACCCGGAATTTTCGTCGCAACTGCATCGCTGAGTACTAACTCCGACTTCTCCCCAGACGAATCAATTCGTCCTGAGCGAGCAGTTACCACCCGGTTCGAACCGTCAGGTTGCTGGGCATAAATAAACACCCTCTCCCATGAGCCCTGAGCCTTGTCGCCGTCTCGAACGTAAACCACATACCCGGGAATTTCAGTATTAAAGTTTCGAGGTTCGACGGGAGAATCCAGTTTTCGCAGCGCTCCCTGCAGCGCAGCCTTCCTTAGATCTCGCGTAGCCTGGGGCGCCTCCTTCATTTGAATGTAAGTTGTGGCGACCGTCACAAGCAGTCCAATCACGAGCACGGGCCACAAGAGGGTCCAAGTACCCACGCCGGCGGCCCGCATAGCTACGATTTCGCTATCACTTCCCATCCGGGCAAAACCGATCATGACTCCGGCGAGCACAGCAGCCGGCAGAGTGAAAACCAAAACGTTTGGCAGCAACGCCAGCGACACGTCGGCGAGCAAGGAAAAGGGGATTTCGATGAAGAGGGTGAGTTCTGCAAATCGTCCTGATTGCTGCGCGAATAAGACAGCCGTCAGCAGGAAAAGCGAAAGGATCACATATGGAAAAGCCGCTCTTAGGGTGTAGCCAGGAATCAATCTTCTGCCCGATATCATTGTAGACTCGGTTTGTTCTGCCAGTTAATGTAATACTTTATGGAAATGTGGACCGCACTCTCGGCTGCCGCTCGAGCACCCGCCCAAGTAAACTATGTGTTAGTTCAGCCAGCTCTCGAAATGTCTCAGCAGGGACCGCCCGGGACTCCTGGGCAAACACACAAGGAGCCAGTTTCTGACTGGCGCGAAGTTGCCGGTGCAGTTTGTCCGACAAAGCCGTGCCCATTCCCTGACTGCATGACCGGCATCGAAGCACCAGATCCGGCCCCACAAAGGCTATCCTCTCTTCGGCGAATGGGAGATGGCATTCGGCGCAGCGTTTGATGTCAGGGAGAAACCCCTCTAACTTCAGTAACCAGATTTCGAAGTATCGTAGGACCGTTTGCAAGTCCCTTGGGGATGCGTCCACCGCTCCGAGGCAGGCTTTCACCATTCTAAAAAGTCTTTCATTAGCTTGATGAGGGGGCGAAAACTCGATCACCAGATCAGCCATGTAAGCCAATCCCGTTAGTGTTTCGGCGTCGGATGAGAGGTAGAAGTGGGACTTTATGATTTCAACGTGGCGCAACGAACCAAGGTCCTTGTTCTCCTTTTGATAATAGGTCATCTGAAGAAGTGTAAAAGGCTCGAGGGCGGCGCCAAATTTATTTCTGAGTCGTCTGCATCCCTGGGCCACGGCCCGCACAAGGCCATTGGCATGGGTCAAGGAGACGACAATCTTGTCTGCCTCGGCAAGATTGTAGGTACGAAGTACCAGTGCCTCAGTCTCACAAAGACCCATTCAATTCTAACCTCTTACTTACTGTCAGAACGAGGAGAGGTAGCGACCTGGTCTCAACAAGAGCGACAACCCGGTCGGTACCGCTCGCGGTTCTGACAGCCTTTCGGACCAAAACCATTTTCAGAAAGGAAGAAAGTAAAGAATCCAACCCAACGCCAAGCCAATTATCATAAATTCAGCAAATACTTTAAGTCCGTAGTGAAATCGATCTTTGTGGCTGTCTTTCGCTACTGTGCCGAAAACAACTGCAGCGAAGACCGCGAATACGGTCATGACCAGAAAATGTCTCAAGACTTCCTCCCAGCAGAGATATCGAAGGCGTCAAGCATAGCTAGATAGTTGAGCAGGCCGGCGATCAGCAGAAACGTGTTGCCATATTCGTACGTCGCTCGTGCGGCCTGCAGCGGATCATCTGAGAAGCCGAACCCCAGCACCCAGCAAAGGAGATACAGCAGGCCGGTGCCGAGGTTGGCTATCATCGGAGGAATTTGGAGCAGAGCTGAGACGCCCTGTTCTCCCCCGGAGTACTTAAACAAATGCCCGCCCATCATCAGTCCACTGACAAAACATATCCAGATTGTGCCGCCCAGGAGTATGGCCCGCCCCCAATACCCCTGAAGCAGATGTCCGGCACCAGGGAAAATCCACCCGGCCGTCCCCATTAGCCAGGCTTTCGCCGGTGGCCTCTGACTCGAAGCCTCTCTCGTTTGCTCTCTGGTCAATTCAGCCCTCCAAGCGGTGAACTATCTTCTAGCACACACGATACTCTAAGATTTTACTTTAACCAGAGTACGCCTTCCGGGAAGTTCACCTCAGCCCGGGTAGCTCTGCAACTGCTACTCGCTGACATTCCTGGTTAAGCTTCATCTTTCTCTTTAAAAGTCGGCAAAGCGACTCTTAAACAGTCACGTTAACAAGCGCTCCGGAGCGCTCAGTAAAGGAGGTACCGCTCCCTAACTTTCATAAACTCCGTCAGCGAGTCCTGCCAGCTGTCTACTATTGCTTCAACCGTACTTCCCTGCTCGATGGCTTCCCTCAACTTTGTAGTGCCCGCAATCACATCAAATGGATTGCGATCATAGACGTACTCATAGGGTGGTTCCTTCCAACGGAAACTTTCTGTGTACATGTCATATGCCACCTTGACCATCGCCACTCCGACCGTGACCGGCTCAAACCGGTCCCGATTTAGCACATGGATTTGTACGCCACCGCAACTTATTCCGGCGTGTTTCTGGAACGTGGGTCGAAAAACACAGCTTCGAAAGTAAACGCCTGGCAGACTCAGGCCATTTAGTTCCGCAGCGTATTCATGGGGAACGATGTAGGGCGCGCCGATGAGTTCGAAAGGACGAGTAGTTCCCCTCCCCTCGGAGATTTGCGTGCCTTCGAAATGAACCGCTCCTGGGAAGACCGTCGCTGACTCCACCGTTGGGATGTTTGGTGAGGGCATCACCCACGGGGCAGATGTTTCATCGTGCCAGAATTCCCGCTTCCAACCCTTCATTATCACCACTTCGAGATCACAGCCGATGCCGAAGTGATTATTGAACATCAACGCAAGCTCACCCAGTGTCATACCGTGTCGGGTCGGAATAGGAAACTGGCCAACAAACGACGCCTGCACCGGTTCCAGCACATTCCCAGCCACATCTTTCCCGTTTATCGGATTAGGGCGATCGCACACCAGTACCCTCTTATTGAACGCCTTCGCAGCCCGCATGCAATTCGCCATTGTGTAGGCAAAGGTATAGATGCGGCAGCCCACGTCCTGCATGTCGAAAACTAAGACATCGACATCCTCAAGCATGGCCTCCGTTGGCTCTCGCGTCTCGCTGTAGAGAGAATGGACGGGGATTTTAGTTACCTGATCGACTGAGTGTTCCGACTCGATCATATTATCTTGAACATCACCCCGGATGCCGTGCTGAGGTCCAAACAACGCTGTCAAGTTAATATCCGGATGTTCATAGAAAACATCAGCAGCATGCCGAAAGCTGTGATCCACAGATGCCTGGTTGCAGATCAACCCGACCCTTTCGCCTCTCACAAGATCAAGCCGATGTTCAAGTAATCTCTCAAGTCCGAGAACGGTCCTGCACTCGCTTCGGCGAGGCGAAGCTGAACCTGTCGCGCCTATGTCTTCGCGCAAGGTGGCAAGTTCTAAGCCATGTTCAAGTAAAACCTGAGCTGCCAGCGTGTCCTTCTCTCTAAGCAGACCCAACAGCAAATGTTCTGTTCCAATGTGACGATGCTTCAGGGAATCACTCTCTTCGTGCGCGTAAGCCAAAATACGTTTTGTTTCTGATGCCAGGGGAAGTTCAACCGATGTAGAAGTCCTCTCCTTCGGCCGCATCCTCCGTGCTTCGATCGTCTCACGAATAGACTTGCCCTTGTTCCTTCCATTGGAAGAGCAATTGCTTATCATTTCGGGGTCTTCTCGTATCACGCCCAGCAACAGATGCTCCGGCTCTATCGCCGGCGCTCCGACCTGAGAAGCCTCATAGCGGGCAAAGAAAATTACACGACGCGCTTTTTCCGTATAACGTTCAAACATACATTTATCCGCAGAGCACTGAACCGCCATTCACGTTTAGGATTTCGCCCGTGATATGGCGCGCCCAGTCGCTACATAAGAAGACGATTGGACAGGCGATGTCATCGGCAGTGGCCACGCTTCCGAGGGGAATGGTGCGATTTACCGCGTCTAACCGATCGTGATCGGCGAAAACCGCTCTGTTCAATTCCGTATCCACCCAGCCCGGCGCCACCGCATTTACGTTGATGCCGAAAGGCGCCAGCTCCGGCGCCAGCGACTTTGTGAACGCTATCTGGCCTCCCTTTGACGCCGCATAGTTCGAAACGTTTGCTTCGCCTCGTTGGCCGGCCGTGGAGCTAACTATTACGATGCGCCCCGAGCGCTGGCGCTTCATGACGGGAATTGCGGCGCGGCAAACGGTCCAGGTCCCCTTCATATTGATATCCATCGTTCTATCCCACAGTTCTTCCGATATTTCTTCAACAGCCGCTCCCTCCCAGATACCGGCATTGCAAACCAGAATGTCTATACGCTTGAAGCGTTGTACCGTTTCACCGATCAGACGTTCGGCGTCCTTTAGCTTGGAAACGTCAGCATGAATTGCCAGCGCTTCCACTCCTTTGCTGCGAGCCGAAGCTACAGCCGCGTCTGCGGCGGCGTTATCGCGCACATAATTAACAACTATATGCGCTCCAGTCTCAGCTAGCCGGTCAACTACGGCTCGACCAATGCCCCGAGAGCCGCCGGTTACCACGGCTACCTGGTCACGTAGCTGCAAGGGTTCGTTTGCCACCAAATTCCTTTCTTGTCCCAGTGAGTCCAATCAGACTGTCGTCGGCTTTCGTCTCGTCATTCGGAACCCGATTGCGCATTGACCAGCTGGAGATGTGTGGTGCGAGCATATTGCGCTGCTTCGCTGACCAAACAGCTGAACAATGCCTGGGAAAGTGAATCTCGCTCCCAGCCGAGTTCAGGGTGCCATTGCACCGCCATGACGAACCGATCCGAGCGCGGATCCTCGAGGGCCTCGACCAGACCGTCTGAGGCCCACGCGCTGGCAACCAGATCGCGTCCCACGGTCTCAATCGCTTGATGGTGGTGGCTATTCACGACGGCTCCATCTCGTTCGGCAAGCGATGCCAGCCGGCTTTCCTCGAGCAATCTAATACGATGTGAGGGACGGGCCCGCGGAGCACCTTGCTCATGCTTTATCGCACCTTGAACCTGCGACGCGATGTCCTGGATAAGCGTTCCACCTCGAGATACGTTTAGTACTTGCATCCCGAAACATATTCCAAACAACGGCAGCCGCTTTCGCTCGATCTCTTCGAGCACCATCAAATCCGTCTCGTCTTTGATCGAATGGACGTGGCCCAGCGCTTGATGAGGCTCGTGTCCGTATCGCAGAGGATCAACGTCCGAGTCACTCCCGGGAAGGAGGATGCCATCGAGACCATCCATCACAGCGGCGATGTACTCATTATTAGGAATAAGGCTGATGTGTAGTGGAGCACCCCCGGCTGCTTCAACTGCCTCGCTGTAGTGGCGAGAAAGATAAAAGCGGTCGGTTTCCCACTCAATCCGCATCGTGATGCCAATGCGCGGTCGGTAGTCGTGCACGTTGTGAACCTTCACCTTTAACAATCTCCGATTAATTTATCAACAAGGTATCATAGCGCAAAGTTTGCTGCCGTGCCTTCCGCTGACACACGGAGGCGCCGCAACCAAAAATGCAATCACCGTGCGCCGGAGGCGCGACATAAGGTAGCCAGGGGCAAGCGCAGAGCGAAGCGGAGCGCGCCGCTTCGCTTTGCGCTTGGCCCTGGCTATCTTCTTCCGTCCGCTCCGTAGCGGTTCCCTTCAAAAATCTTGCTCCTAAAAAAAAGAAGTTTGCGCAATTGTTTCACACGGGGACCCATGAATAGCCTCGCCTTGACTTACATTCGGGCGACTTTCTATAGTGCTCATTGATAATAATGGGAAAAGAATCTCTCACCTTTCGCAGCACAACCGTGTTACTTGTGCGCAAAGACGGTCGTGTGGCACTTGCCGGCGATGGCCAGGTGACGCTCGGTGAAACCATTATGAAGGGGAGCGCGAAGAAGGTGCGTCGCCTTTATAACGACCGCATTCTTGCGGGTTTTGCGGGAGCTACAGCCGACGCCTTTTCATTGCTGACTCGTTTCGAAAGCAAGCTCGAGCAGTATCACGGGAATCTCGAGCGGGCCGCTATCGAGCTAAGCAAGGAGTGGCGCACCGATAAAGTTCTCCGTCACCTTGAAGCTCTCCTGGTGGTTGCCGATAACAAGAGTTCTTTTCTTCTTTCCGGTAACGGCGATGTGATCGCTCCCGACAATGGAGTGCTTGCCATTGGTTCGGGTGGTTCCTATGCGCTGGCCGCCGCCCGGGCGCTGATCAAGCATACAAGTCTGTCGGCGCGTGAGATCGCAGTTGAGGCTTTAAGTATCTCCGGCGAGATCTGTATCTATTCAAATCAAAATATTGTCGTGGAAGAGCTCTGATACGCCGGCGAGAGATCTGACTGAGATTTAGAGCGAATTGAGTATGGTTATTTATTTGGCAGGAGAAGTTGACGAAGAAGTTCGGTTAGACGAAATGACCCCTCGTCAGATCGTCGCCGAGCTGGACAAGCACGTGGTAGGTCAGCGCAATGCGAAGCGCGCGGTCGCCATTGCTTTGCGCAATAGAATACGGCGTCAGAAACTCCAACCGGAGATGGCCGTTGATGTGATGCCCAAAAACATCATCATGATCGGATCAACTGGCGTTGGCAAAACGGAAATCGCGCGGCGACTGGCGCGCATGTCTGACTCCCCTTTTCTAAAAGTGGAGGCGTCGAAGTTTACCGAAGTCGGGTACGTTGGGCGCGACGTGGAGAGCATGATCCGCGACCTCACCGAGATTGCGGTCGACATGACTCGTCAGGAGAAGATAGAGGAAGTTGCCGAAAAGGCCGAGTTGAACGTAGAGGAGCGAATCCTCGACATCTTGCTGCCGCCACCGCGTTCCTCCACAAATCTCTATGATTTTGATTCCCCAACGACGGACGATCTCCCTTCGGGAGCTGAGAGCGCCACGAACGACGAACAATTTCAACGCTCACGCGACAAGTTTCGCATCCAGCTCCGGAGTGGAAAGCTCGATAACCGTCTGGTCGAGATTGAGGTGCGGGAAAAGAATTTTCCGGTTATTGAGCTCGCCGGACCGCAAGGCATCGAAGAGATGGGCATCAACATGAAGGACATGTTGGGCAACATGTTCCAGGGGCGATCCAAGCGACGTAAGATGCGCGTGGACGAGGCAATGGAGTATCTAATGCAGGAGGAGGAGGAGCGACTGATCGATATGGACCAAGTGGCACGGGCGGCCATTGAACGTGTCGAATCCTCCGGCATAATTTTCCTTGACGAGATTGACAAGATTGCCGGCAGAGAGTCCGGCCACGGACCTGACGTCTCACGGGAGGGCGTACAGCGAGACATTTTGCCAATCGTTGAAGGTACCACCGTCAATACGCGTTATGGGATGGTCAAGACAGATCACATCCTGTTTGTTGCGGCCGGCGCCTTTCATGTTGCGAAGCCTTCCGATCTCATCCCCGAGCTCCAGGGACGATTCCCCATCCGCGTCGAACTGGATTCTTTGACCGTTGATGATTTCAAACGGATCTTAACTGAACCCAAAAACGCTCTGATCAAGCAGTATCAAGCAATGATGGAAACTGAGGGCGTAACAATTGAGTTTACCGATGACGCCATCGACGCAATTGCTAATTTTGCCGCTCGCGTCAATGAGCAGACTGAGAACATAGGTGCCCGCAGACTGCAGACCATAATGGAGAAGCTGCTGGAAGAGATCAGCTTCGAAGGGCCTGACCTGGAGCCTAAGAACCAGCGAATCAACGCCGCCTACGTCGATGTTATGTTGTTAGAGACCGTAAAGGATCAAGACCTTAGCCGTTACATTCTGTGAGAGAAACTTTGCCGTCTACCTCTCGGATCTTGCTTTCCCCACTCATGAATAGCCAGAAGGCGATGTGTATAGCGCTTTTCTTCGCGTTAGCCATAGTTGGCTGTGGCAAGCGAAGGCCGCCGCTCCCGCCCGTGGAACGCGTTCAGCAGCGTACTGAGCTTCTCTCGGGCGGGCAAAGAGGCAACCGTGTGATTTTGAGTTGGCCAGCGCCTCTGCGCAACGCACCGGATGAAAGCGTGCAAAGCATTCGACGTATTGATGTCTACCGGCTGGCAGAAAAACCTACTGCACCTCTGCCCTTAACCGAAGAAGAGTTCGCGGTGCGGTCAACGCTCATTGGATCTGTAACCTACGACCAGATCAAGAGCGCGACTGACACCTTGACGTACACTGATACCCTTGAGCTCGCAGGAGAATCTACCCGCTTACGGTATGCGATTCGTTATGTTAACGCCTCGGAACAGCGTGCCGCGTTCTCAAACTTTCTCCTGATCGAACCGTCAGCGAAGGTAGCTAAACCTCCCAATCTGGTTTCTACGGGTAAGGAAGTTGGCAAGGATGCGATCGGCATAACCTGGCAACCTCCCGATTCGAACATTGACGGCTCGACTCCCGTAAACCTGCTGGGCTACAACGTCTATCGGCTCGACGAATCTCAGAGCGAAGTAAGTCAAAACCCCATCAATAGCTCCCCAGTATCAGGCACCCAGTACGTCGACCGGAATTTTCGGTTTGGTGAGAACTATCGGTATATAGTCCGTTCCGTATCGCTGGGAACGGAAGGGGGGCAGGTTGAGAGTCTCAACTCCAATTCCCTTTCCGTGTCCCCGCGAGACATCTTTGCACCGTCCGCGCCCGCTTCCATCACCATTGCCGCCGCCCCCGGCAGGTTATCAATCTTCTTCCCTGCAAACCCCGAACCCGATGTGGCGGGCTATGAAATCTATCGCTCCACTGATCCGGATCTGCCGAAAGAGCGTTGGACGAAGATGACATCCGCTCAGCTGACAAAGACGACCTTCCTGGATGAGAACGTTGAATCAGGAAAGCGCTATTACTACTACATTAAGGCAATCGATCAGGCCGGCAATGTCAGCCCGCCCTCGGAAGTTGTTGCCGAGACTGTTCCCTAACAGGGCCGCTCAAAGAGGGAGATTTTCAGGGAGGTAAGACGATCCACGAAACGACACGATACTCGAACTAAGGACTTTTTCGTGCCGTTTCGTGTGACTTCGTGGATTGTTTTTTTTTCAGGAGCCAGTAAGTCGAAATGAGACTTTGTCGAGTTGCACATGCCACGTTTGAGCAGCCCCGATATGCTTTTATCGAAGGTGATGATGTGTGTCCCGTGAACGAACGAGAATGGTTCGACGGGTTAGCAATGCCACGCAGTGCGTACTCGATTCCGCTGGCCGAGGTCAGGCTACTCGCACCTGTGACGCCTTCAAAGATCGTTTGCGTTGGGCGCAATTATCGTGAGCACGCCGCCGAACTCGGAAATAAGATGCCCGAGGAACCCTTGCTGTTTTTGAAGGCGCCTTCCGCGGTAATCAGTGATGGAGACACGATCGAGCTGCCCAGGGAGTCCGAGCGGGTTGAGCATGAAGGAGAGTTGGGAGTCGTTATCGGTCACAGGGCTCGTCACATCTCGGCCAACGAAGACCCCTTAAGCTATGTGCTGGGATACACGTGCGTCAACGATGTAACTGCCCGCGATCTGCAACGCAAGGACGTGCAGTTTACGAGGGCGAAATCCTTCGATACCTTTTGTCCGGTCGGCCCGGTAATCGTCCGCGCCATCGACCCTCTGGCTGCGGAGGTTACCACGCGCCTGAACGGCGACATAAAGCAACGGGCACGCACATCGACAATGGCTTTTTCAGTTCCCTTCTTAATCAGGTATATCGCCGAAATCATGACGCTCTATCCCGGAGATCTGATTGCGACTGGTACGCCCGCAGGCGTCTCCCCGATGAAGCACGGCGATATCGTGGAAATAGAGATTGAGGGGATAGGTGTACTGCGAAACTATGTCAATTGATCTGAAAGCTGAGGTTGTGGGTCGGTTTGAGATGCAAGTGTTTTCGAGTAGCGCGACGAACATGCCTGAAAGGCATGAAGTTAATAGCCGGGGGCAACGCCCCCGGTGAACAAGGGTTCAGTCCCGACCGTCGCACTTCTTGACGGACTGAATCACATAGGTTGAGCTCTGTTTGGCACGGTCCGACCCTTTCAGGATCGGGCATCTTTACCGGCTTTCCAGGGGCGTTGCCCCCCGGCTACTGACTTCGTCCCTTTCAGGGACTCGGCAGCATCTGACGCTGGAGGAAATATGAAATTCTTTCTTGATACCGCAAACCTTGACGAGATTCATGAAGCTGCAACCATAGGCATCGCCGATGGGGTAACGACCAATCCATCCTTAATCGCCAAGGAGGGCAACGTCGACTTCAAACAGCACATCGCTGCGATTTGCGAAATAGTCAGTGGTCCCGTCTCGGCTGAAGTCACCAGTGAAGACGTGGACGGGATGCTTCGCGAGGGACGTGAGTATTCGAAGATCGCTCCCAATGTAGTGATTAAATGTCCCCTCACCCGCGCCGGACTCAAAGCGACTCATCAACTCTCCGATGAAGGAATCAAGGTCAATGTCACGCTCTGCTTCTCCGCAGGCCAGGCAATTTTAGCTGCGAAGGCCGGGGCTTCTTTTATCAGCCCTTTTCTCGGGCGACTTGATGACATCGGACACGACGGATTACTTCTGTTGGGCGAGATAGTGGAGATCTACGGGAACTATGACTGGAAAACCGAGGTCCTGGCAGCAAGCCTGCGCCACCCGCTTCATGTCATAGAGTCGGCACGCATGGGCGCAGATATCGCGACGATGCCTTTCAAAGTAATCGACCAGTTATTCAATCATCCCCTTAC
The DNA here is from genome assembly GCA_051002255.1 of Pyrinomonadaceae bacterium. Classification (GTDB taxonomy): domain Bacteria; phylum Acidobacteriota; class Blastocatellia; order Pyrinomonadales; family Pyrinomonadaceae; genus PSRF01. Next base: position 1,226 of record JBPCMM010000216.1, on the reverse strand, counting down.
CGACAAAGGACAGTCGCAATTTTTGGCGGACTGGCGCAAGAGCGGGCGAAAGTAAATCGATGATCACGGTTCAAGCCCACAAATACGACGGCTCGGAACATCGCAGGTGGAAGGCGAGGGTGCTACGACAAGAAGGATCATTGCTGGTTCTCGATGCAACTTTCGACGAGGAAATTAAACACGACCTGCTGGGCACCATTGCCTCTGGAACGAAGAGCATTGAATACTATTGGCTGGACCGCTGGTACAACATTTTTCGCTTTGCTGAGCCAACCGGGGAGTTGAGAAGCTACTACTGTAATGTTAACGTCCCGCCAGCGTTCGATGGCCTGGTTCTCAGCTACGTGGACCTGGACATAGACATATTGGTCGAGCCGGACTTTTCGTACCGGGTAGTTGATTTCGACGAATTTGACCGAAATGCGGACCGCTTCGGGTACTCCGAAGACGTTCAAACAAATGCCAGGCAGGGACTTGAAAGACTGGTAGAACTGATCGAAGCGCGAGCGTTTCCCTTCTCCGACGCCGGCCTCGCTGGAAATGACGAATCAGTCTCGGTTTGAATATGACTTCAAAGCAACAGCCAAAGCAGTCAAAGTCCAAACTTGAAACGCTGAACGAACGAGCACAGCAGGCCGAGATCGGAGGCGGTGCGGAGCGAGTTGAGAAGCAGCATGCTGCAGGCAGGATGACTGCTCGTGAACGAGTTGATTTTCTTCTGGACGAAGACACCTTCGAGGAATTTGACAAGCTCGTGGTGCATCGCTCACGCGACTTCGGTCTCGACCAGCAACTCTACCCGGGTGATGGTGTTATCACCGGCCACGGTTTGATTGATGGTCGTCGGGGGTTTGTCTTTGCTCAGGACTTCACTATTTTTGGCGGCTCACTTTCCGAAACTCACGCGGAGAAGATTTGTAAGGTGATGGATCTGGCAATGAAGGTTGGAGCTCCTATTATTGGCCTCAATGATTCAGGAGGGGCCCGCATTCAGGAAGGTGTGCTGAGTCTCGGCGGATATGCCGACATCTTTTTGCGTAACACGCTGGCGAGCGGAGTTGTTCCGCAGATAAGTTGCATCATGGGGCCTTGCGCCGGTGGAGCTGTGTATAGCCCGGCGATCACTGACTTCAACATAATGGTTAAAGATACGTCCTACATGTTCATTACCGGGCCAGACGTAATCAAGACGGTCACTCATGAAGACGTAACCAAGGAAGAGCTTG
>JBPCMM010000215.1:0-13740 GCA_051002255.1 Pyrinomonadaceae bacterium | reverse complement strand
ATATCCTTCATTGAAGCTGCACCAGTTTCTAATATTGCAGCAGCGACAGCTTGTTCGATTTCTTCCGGAGAAGCAGACTGTGGCAGGTAAGCTTCGATTACGGTAATCTCCGCCTTTTCCTTTTCCGCCAAATCCTGTCGGGCACCCTTTTCATATTGTTCCACTGAGTCGCGCCTTTGCTTGACCATCGATCGCAATAGCTTGGCCATCTCTTCGTCGTCAAGCTCGCTGCCTTTCTCAATTTCGCGATTCATCATGCCGGCTTTAACCATGCGCAATGTTGAGAGTCGCGCGGCATTCTGCGCCTTCATGGCAGCAGTCAAATCCGAGACGATCTTCTGTTTTAGACTCATCGCTTGTAATGTCCTCCGTCCTAAAATATACAGCACCCGTTTTATGGCGTGAGCGTCGGGACAGTAAGACCGGTGGCGAGGCGCTCAGCCGAGAGTAATTCTAGTAATTCGGCAGCCATCAGGCGGTGACCCAAGTGGTTCGGGTGGATTAACTCGCCAAACCAGCCTTGGTTCGAAGGATCAGCAGCCTCCGTCAGTTCCGTGACTTCAAGAAACGGTATCCGTTTCCGCTCCATCTCGGCGCGTAATAATTTGCGATAACGGGCCATCAACTCAGCCTCAGACGGATTCGTTACGCCGTCTCGGTAGGGCGCAGCGATGACAATCACACCGGCTCCTCGTTCGCGCGCAAGACGGACGATTTCATTCATGTTGCCAAGATATTCCTGCTCTGATACCCGTGGCACCGGCCATTGCTTCGCACTTTGCGCCGGAGTTTGCCCTTGGTTCCGCGAGCGCAACCATTTGGTTGTGTGCGCAAATGCCTGGCTGTGACTAATAAGCCACCGCAGAGCGACCGCATACGAAGTGGTCCTGATGGCTTTTCGGTCCGGAACTTCGCTGAAGCTGACATCGTTCCAGCCAAAGCTTGCGATTAAAAGATCGGGTTGCAAGCCAATAATGTCCCGCTGCAGCCATGCCAGCCCCTGGTGACTCGTATAGCCAGGTACGGCCATCGATATCACTTCAACCTCTCGCGCAGGATTTGCCGCACGCAACTGTTGCTCAAGCAACATCGGGTAGGGAAGCCATTCCGGATCGTAATCACTGGGTCGTTCAGGCCAAACCGGAGGCACGCGATAGCCGAAGGTCACGGAATCCCCAAGGCAGACAATCCGCATTGCTCCCGGAGCCTTGGCTTTGATCGCGTGATTAGCACGAAGGTTTTGCGCGTTAGTTGAGACTACCGTGAAATCCCAGACCACGTCATCAAGGTTCGGCTTCAGACGCCACAGAAGCAGTGGATCTCCTTCGAAGATTCCGGACTGTTGAGCGTTGGCCACCTGCGCTTTTTGTTGCGACGTGGCAACGAACAGATCCAGACTGGAAACATGAGGAAGCGTAAGCCGCGCACCTATCTCGACCCCAGCTAAGAGCGCGATAAAACTAAAATAGATGATCGAAATGTAGAGAAGGCGTCGCTTGAGGGAGAGCCGGAGCATAGTATCCTTACTTAAATAGGACGCAAGATAGTTACCAGAGCGATCCTCTGTTGCCGCACCCTCTTCCGCTGCCGCTGCCGCCCGCTTCTGCGGGCTAGGAACTCAAATGCGATTGACCTGGGGCTCACGTCCTAGACTCTATGCTTTCGCCACGCTTCACGGGCTCTAGATCCAGGGCTCCCACTTCGCTGGCTCACGACCATGTTAAGAACCTTTATTTGCGAATTGCCCGGGGCTACTTCTGAAACCAATAAAAGCATTTTAGGCTCTTTCATCGGACGACACCGAGCCAAAGACGGTTTGAATAAGACGTGACCAACGTCACGCTGCATGACCATTTGATCTGGCGAGGTACTTACCTAGGAACTTTCCCGTATAAGACTGCGGAATCTTAATTATCTCTTCAGGAGTTCCTGTCCCGATAACGTAACCGCCGGCATCGCCGCCTTCCGGGCCAAGATCGATGATGTAGTCAGCTGTCTTGATCACGTCGAGGTTGTGCTCGATCACCAGCAGCGAGCCGCCGGCTTGAATCAACGCGCGGAAAGCCGCAAGAAGTTTGTTGATATCGTCAAAGTGGAGCCCGGTGGTTGGTTCATCAAAGATGTAGAGCGTGTTCGAGCCTGTGCGTTTGGAAAGATGCGCAGCAAGTTTGATGCGCTGTGCCTCACCGCCGGAAAGCGTAGTTGCTGATTGACCGAGACGAAGATACCCCAGACCCACATCATCGAGGACGCGCAGCCGATTGGTAATCTTTGTAACCTCGCGAAAGAACGTGATTGCTTCCCTGACCGTTAGACTCAAAACCTCGTGCACATTCTTGCTGCGATAGCGTATGTCTAGGATCTGTTGCTTGAAGCGCGTGCCTTTGCATTCCTCACATACCAGCTCAACATCGGCAAGGAACTGCATTTCCACCGTGACTGTGCCATCGCCCTGGCAAACCTCGCAACGACCCCCAGGCAGGTTGAAAGAGAAGTGGGATGGATCGAACCCGCGTCCCTGCGCTTCTCGCGTTGAGGCGAACACCTCGCGGATGGCATCGTAAATCTTAATGTACGTTACTGGGTTTGAGCGAGGAGTCCGTCCAATGGGCGACTGATCCACCAGGATAACGTCGTCGACGAGTTGGCCGCCTTCCAGCTTTTGAAAAGCACCGACATGGCCTTGCCAGTCACCCTTTTGCTTTTTCAGACCCGCATAGATGCAATCATGAATCAGAGTGGACTTTCCGGATCCACTCACGCCTGTGACGCATACCAGCATATCGAGAGGAAGTTCTACATCGATAGACTTTAGGTTGTGTTCGGCGGCACCGCGCAGCGATAAGCGCCTTTTCTGAAACAAACGCCTTTGCTTCGGTTCCTTAATTGTCGTTTCACCGCGCAAGTAGCGCGCAGTCAGAGACGCGTCGCTGGCCATCAAGCCGGAAAAATCGCCTTCGTAGATTACCCGCCCACCAAGCTCGCCGGCGGAAGGCCCAATATCCAGGATGTGATCGGCGGCGCGCATCATCTCGGCATCATGTTCGACGACCAGAACTGTATTGCCAATGTCGCGCAAATTATGCAGCAGTCGAATCAGCCGTTCATTGTCCCGTGGGTGTAGCCCAATCGAAGGCTCATCCAGAACGTAAAGCGCGCCGACCAATGAGGAACCCAGGTTAGTGGCCAACTGAATACGTTGCGACTCGCCGCCTGAGAGAGTTGAAGCGAGACGATCAAGGGTCAGATAATCCAAACCCACATCTACGAGGAAACGCAATCTGCGTCGAATCTCAAACAGGATTCTCTCCGCAATCGCATTTTGTTCATGTGCAAGCTGCAACGATTCGAAGAAAACCTGCGCATTTTTGATCGCCAGCGCGCAAACCTCGGGCAGCGTACGTCCGCCGACCTTAACGTCACGCGCTTCCTGGCGCAGACGGTCGCCGCCGCAATCCGGACACAAGGTGTAGCCGCGATACTTCGACAGAAACACGCGCACGTGCAGCTTGTATTTCTTCGTCTCCAGCCAGTCAAAGAATCCGCGCACTCCGCCCCACTCCTTCTTACCCTCAACTATCGCTCGCTGCTCAGGTCGCGAAAGCTGCGCGAAGGGGACGTTCATCGGAATCTTCTCTGACTTGCAGAACTGGCGCAGCTCGTCCTGGGCCCATTCATGTTGCGGTTTTGTCCAGGGCTCAATTGCACCCTCGTTCAAGGCCAGCCCCGGGTTCGGAATTACCAGATCGAGATCGAGTCCGATGGTGTTTCCAAAACCCTGGCAGGTCGGGCAAGCCCCGTACGGATTATTGAAGCTAAAGAGGCGCGGTTCCGGTTGTGCGTAGACCGTGCCGTCATACTTGCACTCAAACCTGTCCGAGAACTTAAAGCGTCTCGGCCCCGCCTCAGCTGTTTCGACTACTGCCGAACTGCGGCCTTCCTGGAAACAGATCTCCAGTGAGTCTACCAGACGCTGGCGCACTTCTGGATGGGCTACCAGCCTATCGACCATCACGTAAACGTCCTCAAAGTCGGCCAGGGTGTAATCGTCGGGGGAATGAAGCTCGATCGTTTGCCCCTGGGCGTAAAGCCGCGTGAACCCACGCTGCATCAGGCTCATGATATGAGCGGTAATCAAGTGACGCGGAGAAGGTGGGACGGGGCGACGGGGAGATCTCTTTCGCCCCTGCTCCGGTTCTCCCCCTCTCCCTATCTCCCTATCTCCTTGTTTCGATGTCTCCTCGACATTTGCGCCAATCTCCGCTAATCCGGCACTGGCGGGGAAAAGGACGTAGAAGCGCATGCCTTCGGGAAGCGTGCGCAACACTTCGTCCGCCACAGACTCCGGTGAATCACGGTAGACCTCGCGGCCACATACTCGACAGTAGGTTGTTCCGACACGTGCGTATAGCAGGCGCAGATAGTCGTAGACCTCAGTCTGAGTGCCCACGGTGGAGCGGGGATTTCGGGTTGAATTCTTCTGGCGGATGGCGATGGCTGGCGCGATACCCCGCACCTCATCCACATCAGGCTTGTCCATCCGCTCGAGAAACTGACGAGCGTATGCCGACAGTGACTCAACGTATCTCCGCTGACCTTCTGCATAAACGGTGTCGAAAGCCAGGGACGACTTTCCGGAACCACTCACGCCCGTGACCACCGTCATCTGGTTGATTGGGATCGAAAAGGAAATATTCTTGAGGTTGTTGACCCTGGCACCGCGTACTTCAATGGCTTCTTCAGGCATATACAAATATAAAAGTCGTCGCTGACCCCACGGTGGGAATCCTCGGTCCCTTCGCAAACTTTAAATAATACTCTGATTTTGTCCGCTTGCGAAATTGGCAGGAGCCGAGTGTTGGGCTCGCGGCGACGATCTTCACTCCACTACGGAACCGCGAGGGATAGCGACCGGTACTCTCACTCGCCCAGGGCCTCCGGCGCTGGAGTCATTGACAGCGGAGCAGTCAGTGCTCAACAATTCGAAGCGATGAAACCCCCTCGCTTCCTACTTCGCGGATTCCGTAGTCTATCTGCTGAGCTGATCTTCCTCCCCGGAGTCCCACAACCATCAACGAAGCTAGTAGTAGTTCCAGGTTCAGGGTAGGCTGCGACCAAAGGCTGTAGTGCACGCCTATTCGTACTTCTCGAGTTGAGAAAGCCTCAAGTATTTCTCAGCCATATCAGGACATAGTTAACGTAACCCTGGGGCTTCAACGCCGCTGAAAGCATCCCGGATAGAGAGAGTAGATGGATCAAAGAAAACGTACCCCGGCCATGAAGGTGTCGCGCTTCATCTTCTTCATATTGTTGTGTGCAATGGCACTTGTAACGCCATTGACGCTCAGCGCTCAACAAAACCCGCGCGGTGGTGTATCGGGCATCGTCAAAGATTCTTCCGGCGCGGTTGTCAAAGAAGCCGAAGTATCGCTCAGCAACTCCCAGCAGGTTGTTTTGAGTAAGACCAGAACCGACGTCGCGGGTCATTTTCAATTCGCAGGGATTCCTCCCGGTTCTTATGCGCTGCTCGTGTCCCGCCCCGACTTCAGCCTCCAACGTGAGGTGGTCCAAGTGACGGCCGGCGGGACGGCCGAGTTGAATATTACTCTCCAGATCCACCAGCTCAGCGAGCACGTCACCGTGACATCGGAAGCAGGATTGGTTTCCGACGCTCGGAGCGTGGCTCAGCCAGTGAACGTAATCGATGAAAAACAGGTTGTGGAGCGTGCTACGGAAGTGGTTGCCCAGGTAGTCGATGAGGAGCCTGGCGTCAATCTGCAACGGACCGCACCATCACTCAGCGCCGTCTTCGTGCGTGGGCTGACTGGTCGGAACGTCGGCATTTACGTTGATGGTGTCCGCTACACAACCAGCGCACAACGCGGAGGGGTGGGCACGTTCTTCAGTCTAATTGAACCATCCAGTCTTGAGACCGTGGAGATCTTGCGCGGGCCTAACAGTTCGCAATACGGCTCGGACGTACTTGGCGGCGTCGTCAATTTCATTTCCCGCGCGCCCAGCTACGGTGGCAGCGATAGCGAATGGCATGGCAATACCAATATCTTCTCCTCATCGCTGACCAATGGCTTCGGTGGCAACACGTTGCTCACCTACGGAACTCGCAAGTATGGCGTGTTGCTAAACATGAACGCGCGCCGCATCAACCGACTGCGCCCTGGGGGCGGCATCGATTCGCATGCGGCGGTGACGCGTTATTTGGGGCTTAGTTCGGATATCTTTGGAAGGCGACTGCCTGACACCGCCTTTACCCAGTACGGCGGTCTGATTCGTGCCAACCACAACCTCAACGATTCGACACAGTTGCTCTTTAGTTATGCGCGCAATCAGCAGGATGGTGGCCGGCGTTACGACCAACTCTTAGGTGGTGATGGCAACCTCATCGCCGACCTGCGCAACTTGATGACCGATGTGTTCTACGCGCGCCTCGTCAAACAAAACCTGAGCTTCTTCGACAACGGTTCGTTTACGATATCTTACAACGGACAACGCGAGGAGCGCATTAACCAAGGCGGCCAGGGCAATCCGGTTGCCGCCATTAACAATCAACGTGAGCGCACGACCGTCTTGGGCTTCAACTTTTATGTTGACAAGAAGCTTGGTGATCGCAACACCTTATTAATTGGGGCTGACGTTTACCGTGACAAGATTGCTGCCCCTGCATTTACCACTAATCCGATAACCAAAATTGTAACTGCCTCTCGTCCGCGCATCCCGCATGGAGCGCGCTATCTGTCCTACGGAGTTTTTGCGCAGGATGTCTTTAGAGTGATTCCGGACCGTCTGAGCGTCAGCGGTGCCTTGCGTTACAACGTAGCCTCTTACGAATCCCTTGCGGAGAAGGCTCCGATCGGCAGTAACGGCCTACCGTTGTTTCCTGACGCCAGCGCGCGTTTCAGTGCTGTTTCAGGGCGCATAGGGGCCGTCTTAAAGGTTGGCCACGACTTCCACATTGCTGCGAAGTATGCCCGAGGGTTCCGCGCTCCGAACACAACGGATTTAGGCATCATTGGACTCGTCGGCACTGGCTTTGAGGTTGACGCGGCCACGGCCGCGAGCTTGGGAGGTTTTATCGGCACGACTGCAGGGAGCGACGCAGTCTCTTCCGGCATTCCCGTTACTCGTCTGGGACCTGAAACCAGCGATAGTTTCGATCTTGGCCTGCGGTATAGCAGCCCGCGGTTTGCGGCCGAACTCACGGGCTTCACGAATAAACTGAAGGACGTCTACTTTGATCAGGCGCTGGTCTTACCGCCAGGCGCGGTGGGCAGGTTTTTAGGGAGTGAGCAGATCGTGGCCCAGAATGCGAACGGGCTGGTGTTTGTTGCCGCGGCCGCGAGTCCTGTACTGGTGCGCGTGAACTACGACGACGCCCGCTTCAACGGCGTCGAGTTCAATACTCAGGCTCGTCTGGGTGTTAACTTCACCGCCAATGGCAACTTCACCTATATTCGGGCGCATAGTCTTCTCAATGGACTGCCACCGAACGTGGAGGGTGGCATCCCGCCCGCCACCGGCTTCGTGAGTTTGCGTTATCAGCCACGGGGCGCAGCGCGTTTCCACGTTGAAGCATACTCGACGCTCACGGGCCGACAGAGACGGCTTTCGTCGCTGGATCTCGGCGATCGACGGACAGGTGCGGCTCGTTCGCGAGCCAATATTCAAAACTTCTTTCGCCGAGGTGCCTGCGTACGAGGTCTCACAACCCCCGGAGCAACAGGGTGCGGCTCTGCTGGCGGCACACTGATCCCCACCGGGGAAACGCTCGCACAGGTACAGAACCGACTGCTTCCTATCGGTGCCACAATCAACGGCGTCACGGTCGTCAATAATGACACGACCGTGCCGCTTTTCACTGCCGTCGCCGGGTACGGCTTGGTTGGCGTGCGGGGCGCGTTCCGCTTCACCGAGCGCTCCGAGGTTTCCATCGATTTTGAAAACGTCGCCGACAAGTCGTATCGGGGAATCAGTTGGGGCATCGACGGAGGAGGCCGTGGGGTGACGATCCGCTACCGCTACAAGTTCTGAGTTTAGTCATCGCAGTTCCTCACCAAACCGCCGGAGCGTCAATCAACCACCATGTTTTTCCCCAGGGTATCGACTGCGCACTTTTTTGCCGTATCAGTTTTAGAACGTTGAGGCAATTTGGAATGGGCTAAACGATGGTAACGTTGTTCGACCTATTCTAGGTACTGACAACATCTTCAAACGGCAGGTCCGGCTGGCTCCTTGAATCTCGCGTGACAACGTAAATGCGCATCGCCAGAGCCAGGATAGCTAATGCGATGGCGATCCAGATGACGGCCCAGATGAACGCGGGAATACCGGTGGCGTTTGCCATATTTACCGCGTCAGTGGGAACGCTGGTCGCGAAGGGCGAAGAAAGAAAGAAAACCGTCTTTAGATCCAGCAGTGCGTTTAAAACACATTGAACTGCCAGAAAACTGACGAAGAAGGTAACCACTCGCGCGCTTGCAAATTTAGCGAGGGCGACCAGGCCGATTGAGAGAGAAGTTCCGGCCAGAAAAGTGAAGGGAATCCCGGAGAGCGCACCCCAGGAAAAAACCGGTGTCAAGATTCCATAAATCAGAGTCAGTGCGAAGATTACCCCGGCCGATCCGATTAATACGATCCGCGCAGCGATCGCCTTGCGAATCAGCACAAGCAGCAGTCCGCCATAGGCCATTGAACCCAGGTACCCAGCGCTCGCCACAAAAGTTTGGGACACGAGCCCACCTTGTGTCGTGTAAGTTTCGCCACTGGCGTTCATCGCCACACTCAAGCTGCCGACTGAGTTACCAGTGAGCAAGGCGGCGATCGCATGGCCACCCTCGTGGATAAAAGTCACAAAAATTCGGAAGGGATAGGTCAATACTTCGGCAAAGGGGATGAACCAGAGGACAATTGATATTACAGCTGCTGCCAGCAACGTCATCGCCTGAGGGCGCGCATCCTGGGAAATTCTTACTCTCATCGTTAAATCTCCAGCAAGTTCATGACCATCCCGGTCCCAATGATTCTCATCAATCGGACGACTCAAGACTCGTCCTGGTAAACGACGTAAACGTCAAACAAACTGACGATGTTCCACTCGCGTCAAAAATCGGAGTCGGCTCGCTGATAATCACCCGATTTGCCGCCTGTTTTACTTTCGAGTCGCACCTCAGTAATCCGTATTCCTTTGTCCAGCGCCTTGCACATGTCGTATACGGTCAGCGCCGCGATAGAGACCGCAGTTAAGGCTTCCATCTCGACCCCGGTTTGAGCGTTCGTGGCTATCTCTGCTTCGAGGTGCACACCGTCCTCGCTCACATGCGCGCGTACGTCGATGTGGGTTAAGGGGAGGGGGTGGCAAAGCGGTATTAGCTCCGCGGTTTTTTTGGCGGCCATGATTCCCGCAAGGCGGGCGGCCTCCAGGGGATCGCCTTTGGGCGTGCGGCGGCTCTCCAATGCGGCGAGTGTGTCAGGCGACATTAACACGCGCGCCGAAGCCACTGCGCGCCGGAGACTCATCATCTTCGCGCTGGTATCAACCATCCGCACGCGGCCGTGTTCGTCAACATGCGATAACTCTTTCATACTGAGACTCTAATGAATTGCACTTTCGTTAGTTTGCTCCATGGGTTCTTGGGCCAGCGAATGGAATGCCAGATTAACGGGGTAGATATAAAGAATTTCTCGCGATCTCTGATAAATGTATGCAAAATTACTATTGCCTTTTGTTCAGCATATCAGAATAATCTCACTCGGAAAATCCAGTCACCTGGCAGTCCTCGTAAGTTAGACATCCTGAGTAACCGTCGATATACCGTGGCCGGGGAGGGTCTCTTATGTTTGAAACAGATAAAGAGGTCCTTGATTGGTATGAACAGCAACCGCGTGCGCTCAGTAAGGAGTTCGTTAACAGCATTCGCTGGGACGAGGTAGCTAACTATCCTACTCAATCCCGAGTTCGTTCCAGTGCTATATTACATGCGCGACGTGGAGAGCTAGACGGAGGTCTACTGCAACGTGCTTCTGCGCACCCCGGCGGGTCGGAACCCGTTCCTTCGCAAGTTCATGGACCGCTGGAGTGTAGAAGAGTATGAACATGCCAGGTTGATCAACCGATTCATGAACGCAGCAGGTATTCAAACCAGTAGAGATTGGTGGAATGAGTCCAAAGTCGGCTCTTCCGCGGGGTTACACTATCGAGAATCGGATCAGTTCCTGGATCGCGAAGATGTTTGGGTCACATTTTTCCGGCGTCCACATGGTGTGGGGCGCCATTAACGAGATGACCACGCTGCAGGGCTACCGTCGGCTATGGAAACTCGCGGGTCATCCGGTGCCTGAACGGTTGCTGCGCCCCATCGCTCAGGAGGAAGCAATCCATTTCAATTTTTTGCAGGCAGGTAGCCCGTATTCGACTGGAAGGTTCAGACTTTACGCGAAAGCTTTCACGATTGGGTATGTTCTGGTCACCCGTGGGACAGGGCCCGAAGCCACAAAAGGAAACTGACTGCGTTCCGCCACACTTTTCAAGGGTATCAATGGCGTGCAAACTTTTGATAAGAATAGTCGGCCGCGGAAGGAAAACCTGCCGGGATTTGCCGGGTTTAAAGTCATCACAAACAGAATTGCGGCAATCTCGATAGAAGGTCATTGCAAGCCGCGTATTATCACTATTTGAGTAATGTCAGCTCTTCTTCAAGATTCCGTCGATTTGGAACGCGAGCGAATTAGCTCGCCGTGGCAGGCGCAAACTGGTCAGCTTGCGGAGGCGGTGGTTCTTGCGCCGCACGCTTCACCCGCGAGTCCTCCCCCCGGTTATAGTGGGATCAGAGAACACTCCACTCCGGCTCATGCGTTTCTGGAACATTCAACGTCAATTCTTTTTCCGGTCCTGTTTGTCCCCAATGTCTTTATCTCGTTCGCTCGTCTGTACGAGCTCGAACTGCTCTGGCTGGCGGCACTCGCAATTCCACTCGCGTTAGTGTTGGGCGACTTCGTCGGAGGGTTGGTACATTGGGGCGCAGACACTTACTTCTCGGACGATACTCCAGTGGTAGGCCCGGCACTGATTAAACCGTTTAGGCAACACCACATTTTCCCCCGTGACATTTGCACGCACACTCTCGTGAGTATTGTAGGAAACGTGTGCATTCTGGCCGTTCCCATCCTGGCGTTGTGCCTGTATTTGCTTTGGGTGACCCAGCATGGGTTGCTCGCGTTTGCAATCCTATGCACAACTTTAATGGCCGCCGCAACAGTCGCGACCAACGTTTTTCACAAGTGGGCGCATCAGGAAAACCCTTCCGCCGGAGTACGCTGGCTGCAGCGAATGCGCCTGGTATTGGAACCGCGGCATCATCTGGTCCACCACACGGAACCATTTGAAACGCACTACTGCATCACCAATGGTTGGCTCAATCCACTCCTGAACAAGATCGGGTTTTTTCGCAAACTTGAAGCCATACTGCGCTTTCTCGGAATTGAGACCACCAATGCCAAATAACTGCAACAGCGTGCGGAGGTGAAGGTTCGTTCGCGCATCTAATTGGTTCAGAACGGCAAACGTACGACTCGCACCGTCGATCCCAACTCGAGGGTCGCGCCTCCGGCGGGAACTCTAATAAGGCTATTCGCTCGAGCGAACGCGACGAAATCCGACGAGCCTCCCCATTTCAAAGGCTGCACCATGAGATGCCCTGCTTCCCCTGTCCTTATTTGGCCGGGCAAATAACTTTCCCTATCGACTGATCCCTTTACGCTGCGTTTGAGTAGGGCCCATTCCTCTCCAAGCGCCGGTTCATACGCCCCCTGCATTGCCAACAAGGAAGTGCGCGCAAACAGATTGAAGGTCACCGATACCGATACCGGATTTCCCGGCAAACTAAATACGAGCACGCCGTTTGGCAGGCGTGCGAAGACCGTTGGTTTACCGGGACGCAGCGCAACGCGTTCGAAGAATATTTCGCCTCCGAGTTCCTTCAAGGCCGTCTTGGTGAAATCATAGACTCCCATCGAAACGCCGCCAGAGGTGACAACAACGTCGGAGCGTTCGGCAGCCGCAGCGATCTGACGCTTCAGCAAGCCCGGGTCATCGCCCGCGAGGGGCATCAGTTTGACGATGGCGCCGGCCAGCGCGGCGTAAGCACCTATGGAATAATTGTTTGAGTCGCGTATCTGGTCCTGCCCGGGTTGTTGATCTACAGCTACTAATTCGCTGCCGGTTGCGAGCACGGCAACCCTGGGTTCCCGCCCAACCGTCACCGTCGCATAGCCAAACGACGCAAGCACGGCCATCATCGCTGCATTGATGTACTCGCCAGCATGTAGAACCTTCTCACCCGCCTTAATTTCACTGGCCCGCTTAACGATAGATTTCCCCACCTCGGCAGATTGCTGTATCTCAACCGCTGCACCTTCGTCCAGTTCGCGTGTTAGCTCAACTTGCTGAACGCTGTCTGCGCCTTTGGGCACCGGTGCGCCGGTCATGATACGCACGGCTTGACCAGCCAGCATTTCGTTATGCCAACCCGCGCCCGCCACCGACTCGCCCACAATGCGCAGGCGAACCGGGGCATTTTGAGTGTCAGCAGCGCGCACTGCGTAACCATCCATTTGGGAACGATTGAAGGGCGGCAGGTCAGAATCGGCGATAATGTCTTCGGCGAGAAATCGACTTAAGCCCTCTTCAAGCTCGACGCGCTCAGGAGACAGCGCCTTAGTCTGCTCCTTAACAATCTGAATGGCTTCGGCCACAGTGATCATTGAAGTCGTACCTGGAAACTGGTCCCAAATGACGCGGAGAGGGGACATACGTAGGGGCCTCACTCCGTGTGGCGTCCCGTCCCGCCGCAACCGCGGGGCCACGGAGTGCTGCCCCTATAATTCCCTCGATTATACTCCTTAGATATTAAGCCGGCGGGAATCAGGAAACTTAAATGCTCCTTTTTCAACGGTTCAACATCTGAAGGAATAGCAGCATGATCCCAGTGAGGAAATCTCTTCACTAATTCTGGTTGTAGCGGTCCTGGCGCTTGCGCCCCAGCACGAGGCGAGAGCAACAGGACTCGCGGCATTCTATAACAACCTGTCGAATTGAAATTGGTCTGGAAAACTGCTCGGTTACGTCAAAGAGCGCGTTTGAACCAAGAATCGCGGTCGTGCTAATGAGGTAAGGGCCTCCACATACCGCCCGCGCGCAGATTGTCGGTGCAAGTTTGGAGGATGGGTTCAAAAGACTGAACCCAAAAGCTTCAAAGGTGGCGGAGCCGACGGGATTCGAACCCGCGACCTCCGACGTGACAGAATGAAACTCGCGGAACATGAATGCTATAACTTAGCTTTGCTATCAACAATTTAGTTGCTACAGTGAGCGACAGGTGATGACATCAAATACCCTGTTTCCGCACCCTCTATTGACACGATTAGTGGCACAGTTGATCTGCGGCATAGGCTTTGTGAATTTGAGTAAAGGTTTTGCAGAAATTTTCAGTTACCGTGCACAGAAGAACAAGGAAGGTTAAGTAGGTGCAAGGAGAATACTTTAGAATTTTTCGTGTTCTTCCTTGGCCTTCAGTGAATGCAGGTATTTACTACATTTTTTACTACAGTCGGCGAATTGAGCTTACCGTTGAAGGATTAGATAGGGGCGGGATTCGAACCCGCACGACCTTACGGTCAACGGACTTTAAGTCATGTGAAACTGCCACCATCTTAGCCCCATCTTTATTC